>JAATVS010000073.1 GCA_014523695.1 Nitrososphaerales archaeon TH5895 | reverse complement strand
TTAACAGAATGGCATAATATATAAGAGTGCTGAATACTAAGATGTATGATAGAATTAATGACTAATTACAATTCTATGCTATTAGACATTAGTATCTAATTAATATTTTTCTTGCATCTTGTAAATTTTTAATTCGGAAAGAATTGACTAGTATTTTGCCTATACTATGGGAATAAAGATTTCTCTTTAGTATAATAGACTTATCATATGACTCACCTTCACCTACCTTAGGCAGTTCAGCAGAAATTGGTCCTATTCCAGCTTGTTTGTTACTAAATACCAGGAAAACAGTTGATACTAGTAGGGGCCTTTCCATCAGAGTCAGATGAAATTAGTCTCGGTCCTTCTTCTGATGCTTTAGAAGTATAATGTGATATTGTGATATGATTTGGAATGTATTAATAGGGTTTAGTCAGTTAGGTTAAACTAATTCTTATTCGAATGATGTACCATATATCTTAAATACTTATCAAGCAAACTAGATCTATGAAAAATAGAAATAATCTAGTTGCATCTGTATTAGGCACTAGTATGATATTGATTCTTGCGTCGATAGGAGTACATACCGTATCTGGACACGAAAGGAGACTCTATACTATCGGCGATCAGGACTATCTCTTTGTAGTAGGTTCTATGAATGAGCCAGCATTGGTGGATGACAAATCAGGGGTTGAAGTCTTTGCATGGCGGCCTGATCCGACCGATCCTATGAATTCTCAAGCAAATGGAACGAAGTCTATTGAAGGATTGACTCTTAAGACAGATATATCTGCAGGAGGAAAGAATATGACCCTAGATCTGGAACCGGCATTCAGTGATCCAGGACATTACGAGGCAGTATTCTATCCAACAGTACCAACTACATATAGTTATACAATATATGGAGATATTAATGGCACTGCATTCCGCGATACGTTCACATGTAGACCTGCTGGTGAATCAGAACCTGTCCAAGACAATTCAACGGTAACTATATCAGATGGTGTTACTAGAATAGGTCAATCTGGAGGATTTGGCTGTATCGAATCAAGAGCTGATGTGTCATTCCCTGAACAGTATGTATCAAATTATGAGCTTCAGCAGATGATAAATAATCAAGGAGGAACATCTAATTCGACGACGTCGACGTCGATGCCTTAGTTTGTACTGGATTCGTGTCAATCTATTTAAGACACTTCCTATCATTTTCTTTGTTGTTTTCTATTGAATGGAATCTCTTATGTAAGAAGGATATGAAAATGTGACAGATCTTGTCTAATTTCTTTCCCAGATACGTATCTAATGCTTTGCCTATTCTTTTAGTTTTCATCTTTTCAATCATTTCTGTTCAAGCTCTCAGTCAACTTGTTTTTTCACAGGAAGATAGCGATCCATCAATGATTATGTCTAAGTCAAAGAATTCTGAAGAATCTATCACTTCATATAATGATGCATTAATCAAGGCACCGTTGATAGTTGCTCAATGTACTATAGTTGGAATAGTCTTCAACCAGCTTGTGTTCTCAAGGATATTTTATAATCATATACTGATGAATTTCAGCGGCAATAGCGATGCAGCTCAAACAAATCTTGGTACAGAGAAGAGAGTTTCGTTGGTAATAATCCTGTGTGTTATAGCATTGGGTGTTTCTTGTACAGGTTTTATGATGCTGCAGGTACACAATTTGTCATCAGAATTGGGTTTAGGCTTTTCTGATACTCTTACTATAGTAATGAACACTTCTCTCTATACAGTTTGGCTTCTGAGAATCGTCACAGCAATTTTGATACTAATTTTTTCAATAATATATTATATGTTAAGTAAGAAAAATTCGATCACGAAAAGAATCATTGGAAATAGTATTGGAAAAATTAAGAACATAGTCCTATGTGTTATCCTTATCTGCGGTTCAATAAACATTATCTCTAATGGGATAGTAAGTCATAACGCTGCGGCGGAGTTCCTTCCAGGGCTAGCGATATCTGCTGATTGGTTTCATGTGATGGCTGTTTCAATTTGGGTGGGGGGGCTATTCTATTTATCATTGATTCTTCTTCCTGCAATACGAATTTCTAGTAATAATCTAGCATACGGGACAGAATTAGATACGGCAGACGAGAGGATAGTAGTAAGAAATTCCTTCTCTCTAGCATTAATGCTTCCTTATTTCTCAATGATTGCGGTCATATGTTTGGGTGTGATTGGTATAAGTGGATTGTATATGGCATGGATTCAACTTCAATCAACAGAATCTTTATTTGATTCTTTGTATGGAAACATTCTCATTCTCAAATTATGTGCTATTGTACCTATGATTGTATTAGGCGCTTATCATCAGATTAAATTACATTTTGTCATGGTACACATCGCCCAGCGAGGAAGTAAATTACAGGAACAATCGAGTATTTCGTCAAAGATTAATGGAGAAATTTGCTATAATCCATTTATACGATTTTCCAAAACAATCAAAATTGAGTCTTTAATTGGAATTGTGGTCCTTACTATATCTTCATTATTAACAATTACATCTCCTCCGTCTATGGTTCATTCTGGCACGCAGATGCAAATAGAGGGTTCGGGATCAGCTAATAACAATCTTGGTAGTAATATTAGTGGCGAAGACAATGAGATTACACCGAGATTTACTGATGCATTCACTATCGCGGCATCGATCTTGGCTTCCATTGTTTTGGTTATGAGTTTCATTTACTACCGAAAGAGTAAGCATGAATTGAAGAGTACACTAGATCTGCTGAAGCCGCAATAGACATCGAGTTTGTATTGAGGTGTACTAATGGATGATTGTGAGATCTCCTAGTAATACCTTTTGCTGTTATTTCGACTACATATTCGAGACATGTAAATGGTTTTCAAGCACTTCAGACTGATAAGAATTTACGTTTTGTCCGAATTTATATATCATCATAGTATTTTTTTAGTTATAACGATCTGATTGATATATTTGTTATGAAGAAATTAGAAATGCTGATAGTCTGGATAATGGATATCAATGGACAAACAAAGGATCGAACATGAATAGAAGTAATTAGTCTTATCTTGTCGAGAGATGTACTATAAGGTTTATGAATGCGGAGAGATAAGAGATACGTTGAAAGAGAAAGAGGGAATAATGAACTAATGACGAAATTTAGATATTATGACAATAAAGGGTTAATTTATCAGTGACTTTATTAATTCCATTTGCTATCATGATGTTTCTAATTGGCAATCTAATTCCTCAAAATGTTTATTCGCACGCAAATCCAACTTCATATACACCTCAGTCTAACTCAGTTGTTGGAGAAAATGGAACTCTTCCCGAAAAGGTGGTAATCGTATACTCCGAAAGACCAGAACCAAAAGCTAGCTATATTCATGTAACTAACTCAGATAATGTAAGAGTAGATAAGAATGATTACGAGGTCAGCTCTAACAATCCTCGAGAAACTTCAATATCTATGGATACCTCGAAATTGGAGCCAGGCATTTATACCGTTTCTTGGCTCGCTCTGTCAAAGGATGATGGTCACATCACAAAGGGTTCCTATGTATTTACTGTATCAACAGGAGCTAACAGATCGGAGACTGATATGGACGCCATGATAAATAATGACTTCGCAAATAGCACTAGTATAGACAATGTTAATCTTACATATGAGATATCTCCATTCTATTCAGGAATAAATAATAACTTTACTGTAACGCTGTCTGACTCTGATGGAAAAGCCCCTACTAATATCAAAACTGTTTTCCTGGTATTTAGTAACAAACAAGCTGGAATAGGACCAATTTCTGCTGAACTGCCTAAGGTAGGTGAAGGTGAGTACAGCGGATCAGGTGGATATCTTAGTCAACCAGGAGAGTGGGAAGTGAAGACGACAGTTCAAAGGACTGAAGCTTACGATTTGAACTATGGCTTTAATTTCGACATAAAAAATCCTCCTTGAGAAATAAGCCTGGTATGCTTGTATTTTTACCATCATATTTGATGTGATCCTATGACAAACAAATGTATTGAGATGGCGTTGATAACATCAGGGTGTTATTGAATTCCTATAAGGAAGTAAGTCTATTTCCGAGAAGCCTGTTACTGTTATGTGTATATACTTTCATCCAATAGCTATTAATTAGCTTCAAGTATTCAAAGAAAGTTGATAAATATGATGATGATAGATTAACCGAGGAATATCTAAGCTGTTCGTTAAGTTGATCTTGATTATTATAAATAGACGTGATAAACGAGGACAATGATGATATTAGATAATCGTTCCATCTATTAAATGGTAAACCAACCACATCATTTTCGTGTTTTTCATGACCAACTATGCTCTTTTGAACTGCTCTTGATTTAACAGTATCAATTAGAATTTGTCCTCTCCCTAGTTCCTTTTTTGATTGTAATAACTTAACATCATTTTTTGATACTTCTTTACAGTAAAGATGGAACCTTTCATCTGAAATCATATTACATGATGAACATACAAATCTAACAACCTGATTACATACCTTGCAATAAGAAAAGGGTACTAGATCAGATCCACATCTTACACACAAGGTAGAACTCATTCTTTATTGATAATGAATATAATGGTGTTGTATCCTTTATACCTTGACTATAGATTTCATTCTTAGGATCGATATATTATATGAAATATGTATTGGTTTATACCCTTATTTAGATAGATAGAATAAACATTGAGTTCACTTTTCAACAGAATTCGGAAGGCTAGAAGGAACTTAGTTGTAGCGACAACCGTATTGATCATAATGCAGCAACAAATAGTTCCTCATATTAGATTAGGGATTAAATGATATAGAATAATGTTACCTGATCTTTGATCTATAATCCTGTGTTGTGGGGGTCCTTCTATCTATGAGAGCTTTCCATATACCCAAAAATACTAGAATGATGCCCATCGCAATAGTCGAGACCAATGAAGTCGTTCCCAATCCACCAGCTACGGCAAGAATTCCAGCAATAATTAGTCCTCCATTTACAAGAAGCAATATCGAAACCAAGCTTGATCGTTCCTTTCTTGCGATTACAAAAGCAATAATTGACATGATCACTGCGCCTCCACCAAATGCTGAGCCTCTTGCTTTCTCATCGAGTGGGAGAAATCCTCGCGGGTCTTCTGTAGTTTGGCTGGATCCGGAGGAGAAAATTATAACAACATCAATTCCGTACAATGTCAACAATATCAATGAAACTCCCAGTAGAGCGATTGCAACCTTAGTTTTGGTAGTTTTCATCTATCGATGATCATTTGTAGAAAATTCACATATATTAATGATATAGTACAGCAAGAACTAGTATGTGAAGATTTGTTGAAATTAAATGTGCCTGCCCATAGACGAGAGTTTTTTTCTGCAAAACCGCTTTCATACCTTTCTCAGCTTTCTCAGCTTTCAACCCACTACGAACAACATAATATATAATCACAAGATAAATCTTGTAAAAAGAGTAGTAGAAATAGGCTAACGTAAAATATATGAAAAAAGGGGGATTATTATCTAGCGATTCACTTTGCTTCACTATTCGTTTCCCATATTCCAAAGGTATTATTTTCTGTATCAAGACATACTGCAAAATAACCCATTCCTTTCACTGGCATTTTTGGTACTACTATTTTGCCTCCCAATCTCCCAACCTTTGAGGAATACTCATCCACTGATCTTACATCGATATAGTTCATAATTCCTTGTTGTTGCGGATTTTGTCTTTTCATTAATCCTCCGCCGATAGCTTTATGTCCTTTATCATCTGTAGTGATTACCGTCCAATATTCCATTCCCTCCGGCATACTCTCTGTTCCAGTCCATTTTTCTACATTCCAGTCAAATAATCCACTATAGAATTTTCTTGATTTTTCAACATTGTCTGTAGGAATTTCAAAATGTACTATTGTTGGTATATTTCTCAAGAGAAAAAAAGGATCTTGTACTTAAAATACTGTCTTGGTATACAAAATAGCGTGATGAGATAGATTATTGTTGACAACGGTAACATTGATGCAGAATGCTTACCTAATAACGATCTCAAAGGACTATATTTCTCCAATTTAGTTTGCCAGTTGAAAGGTAGTGGTGCCTTAGCATTAGTTCTACAGGATAAGAAAGAATTACTCCATTGCATCTGATGAACCAAACTTTACCGTAAGCAAAGAAATATTATGTAATCTTATTATACTTACTTTCTATACATATTATAATGTCAAAGACCGTATTTGTAGCCCTAATTATCGGTGCTGTTGCAATGATAATGATGGCCTCAAGCATAGTCCTCAATACAGTAAATGCAGAACCAGGCAAGTGTAACCCACAGGGAACTTCAACAGGTGACCCTCACGGTTTCCGCAATCCAACAGGTAACCCTCATGACACCGACAACGACGACAGCGATGACGACACAGGAAACCCACATAGAGAATGTGATCCAAACGACGACGAATAAACCTTAATCAAGACTTCTTTTCTTTTTTATCTGGTATGGATCAGATTAGAGTGAAAGTGTTGTCTGCTGCCGTCGTTGTTGTTGCATAGAACTATATTCTTGATCTCGTCGTGATCTCCTAGCAAGAGATGGATAAATTTAATTCTATCTTCGGTAGGCATTCCGTCTACAATAAGAGCTTTCATTAATTGTGACTTTCGTCTACAGTAAAAGCTTTCATTAATTGTGACTTTCGTTTGTTTGATAATAACTGCTTTATAATATTTCCCCCGCTATCTCCCCCACCGGGGGTACCGATAAGTGCGATAAGTGCGGAATGCCCCCCCCCAATAGATAGTGAGGGTGAGGAGGTCCTGTTTTTTGTATGTCGACGTTAAATACAATATTGCGATTGTTCCAACTACCTCCATTGATCCTCACACATTTAATGGAAACACGCAACTATTTCAGCAGTGTTTTTATGGTCCCCCTTTCTATACACTCCATTTAGCACAAATATTTGTTCTAAATCACTAGTGATTCATTCGTGACTTAGTGTTACCAATGCAGCGCCATTATTAACTTTCCTAAAGAAGTTTCAGAATCAACTATTAAAATGTATAAGTAGATTGCTTTACACATACGCTTTCGGCTACGATAGAATATACATTACAAAATAATAATGAACGCTGGCAAAAGAACGTTAGTTATGGACTGTTGAAATTATGGTTACCACGGGATGCAAAGCATAGAGATAGAACGCAGGGTACAGAAATTCATATCACAGGATCTAGGGTGTAGGATAGAGAAAATAGAAATAGTCAGCAGTAGCGGGACATGAGATATAGAGAAAATTGCTGTTATCAACCGCTAGTCTGGTCCATTAGCCTTTTCTAGTCTATATACACGCTTCGTAAGGTCTGTAATTCTGATACGTAACCCTTTTTCTATGATTAGATTCAAGAGGTGACTCATGGTCCATTCTCTTTTGTTTTCCGGCCTAAGCCTATCCAGCTCAGTTAAACTTTCCTCCTTCAAGAAGCGTTTGTAGAGGTCAATCCGTTTTTCAAATATTAAACGCATTTTGTCATAATCTCCATGTGACTCTTCTAGCTCTAGATTTAGTTTATCCTCTTCCACTTGCAATCTATCCATCATTGTTTTCATGTGTTGCTGCTACTGCCAATTAGATATGTCATTATGATGATAATAACCTAATTTTGAAAGCTACGGTAGAAACCATTTTTATAATTTAAAGTGCAATTTTGGGGCAGCAGTACATCGAAGTACTGTGTGAGATAGCACAGACTTTTGCAACGGGTAGGAATGTAACCAGGTCGGTTATGCTTGCTTCTTTCCTGGTCGTCCTACCCTTTTTTCACTCTCACTACAGAAGGAGAGCGCGCAGTGGGCTGCATACGAAATGGAATTGCTTTGGAACAACAACCTTCTGAAGAGGAGGGTGATGATGGTGGAGATAGCGACGCAGAATAACCACTGAAATAATCTTTTATTTTTATTTTTTTGGAAACAGCAGTCATT
>JAATVS010000472.1 GCA_014523695.1 Nitrososphaerales archaeon TH5895 | reverse complement strand
TCCTCTCATTAGGCAGGGTCTTGCTAAATTGCCGTGGGTCCTAGCTTTTGTTTCCAATCTGGTCCAGGAAGTAATGTGAGGAATCAGCATTATTTGAGTTTAGGAGCAACTTCTAATTTTCAATTTCATCAAGTGTCGTAAGCCTCCTTTCTCATGAATGACACAATAAACGAGAAATAAATCTCTTGTATGATGCAGTAAAAGAGAAATAAGAATATGGGATATTGGTGATGATAATGGCGAATAACTCATACCCAATTTGGCATCTGATGGTCCATATTGCTATCAGATCCCTATGACAGTTGAAGCAGCATGATGTTTGCTCCAGGATTCTGCAATATAGCAAACTGAGGACCTGAGCTCTAATATTTAGAATTGGTATCAATTGGCGAAATAGATCTAGACAAATCAATCATATTGTTTTGTCTATTTATTTAAATAAGCCCTGATTGCATAAGCAATGTAAATTAAAAGATGAGTTCAGTAAAGGAACCGGGTTGGAAAAGAGCGGCACAAATTGGTTTAGGTATTTTAGCAATAATCGTTTCAGGAGCAGCATTGTTTTTCCCAGGTTTGACCGTAATTTCACTTGTTATTCTACTTGCCGTTGTGCTAATTTTTGTCGGAATTGAAAAAATCATAAGTGGCATTTTTATCAAGCACAAGGCTAGATGGGCAACAGTTGGACTAGGAGTATTAGTAATAATTCTTGCTTCAATCGCCCTAGCCTTCCCAGTTGGCGCAACTATATTCTTGATATACCTTATGGCTTTCGCGTTGATGTTTGATGGCTTCGCGCGGATTATTCACGGATTCACAGACAAACAACTTAGAGGATGGTCTAGGGGCTTTAGTATTGGTGTAGGTATTCTCGCGGTAGTCATATCGGTGATGATATTAGTCTCTCCATTCTTCGGATTGGTATTGGCTGGCTTCTTCATAGGAATAGCGCTGATAATAATTGGTATCCAAATGATCGTTGCAGGATTCTCTGGCAGGGAAACAAGTCTCGTTCCCACCACTGGGTTCAAGAAATGAATTGGGAACGAAGAGCCCTCAGTGGAATCAATACAATTGACTGTTGGCGAGATGAAGGCGACATATAAAGTGGCTAACCAATAGCAATACACAATAGTGATAGTCGAAATTCATGAATTGAATTCGCTATACCTTTATTTTGGACCTAAGATTTTCCGCAATAATTTTTCAATTCCACATTCAAATAGCTAGGGGACCCCTTCATTCAAAATAGTTTGGTACTACTCACTTTAACTGCTCATTGTCGATAGCAGTAGCGATGGTGAGAAGTTGGTTCGGTTTGAGTTCCCAATTGAGAATGGGAATACAGTTATTAATGGCCCTGTAACGCCTTTATAAAACCGATGAAAGAAGTATCAGCCCAGTCCCGCTGGCTTAGAATTCTTCAGATTGCAATAGGATCAGCAGCCATTATTCTGTCAATATCAGTTATTGTAGTTCCCACGCTTGCTCCTGTGACAGCAATGATTATTTTTGCAATAGTCCTGTTCACAGTTGGAGTAGAGAGAATCGCAAGCGGCGTCGGAACAGAATACCTTTCCAGAAGATCAAGGATGATAAATATTGGGATTGGTGCGGTTGTACTCTTCTTCGCAATTATCACTATCGCCTTCCCTCAAAATAGTATAAACTTTCTTATTCTAATTGTGGGATTAGCATTGCTTTTCAATGGTGTTATACGCGTAATAGACGGTATTAGAAAGTCTTTTCCGCGCAACTCCCAGCGGATGTTTCGAATAGCAACAGGAGCAATATGCATTGTGTTGGCTGGGTTCGTACTCACTAACCAACAATTCGGGATATTCGTAGTGGTAGTAGTTATGGTCGTGGCATTGGTCATTCAAGGAGCAGAGATAATCTACGCTGGAATTAAAGGAGAAAGAACTCGACTAATAGGCAAGAGATAAACAGATGATACAAATTATGTCTATCGCTTAGATTCGGCCTAGAATTATATTCTCATCTCTTTTATGTATAATTTTCTGAACGGTTTACTCGACAACTCCGACTAAAATTCATCTATTTCCTTGCTTATTTCTTTTTTCACCATCTCGAAAGTGTCGATCCAGTGGATGGACTGGTAGCATTCACTACTCATATCCTTTTGATCGGTGTGTTCGCAAAAAAAAGTAACATTGCATTTGATACTGCACCTAGCACAGATTTTTTGCATCAAGTAATGTGACAACTAATATTGTGCGAGCTTCAAATTAAGGTTTAAGATAATAAAGCGTGCCTGTCTTAGACAACAACTACAATACGTGAAGTAGCTATTATACGCCGCCAAGGAATAAGATAGAATCATGTTACCAAATGCTACCAATTCGTTTTATTTTAGCACACACAATCTTTTTTATGACAAATATACATTATAGCAAGTTATTTATTATAATGCATCGACTAACGAAAACTAAGTGTAAATCTTACAAAAAATGGTAGAGTAATTTTTCATTTACCATTCGCAACATAGAATGGATCCTCCTATTCTTTTTCATTAGCTAATTAAATGGAAATGGAGTAGCGGACGTCTAAGACAATAAGATGAGAGGTTTTCGTGAAAATACAATTAATCTATGGTAATGTTACGAGATCCCGGATTGACCAGGTGAATTTCAGTTGGTCATCAAAACTATGAATCCTCTCCTGCCCGGAATGAACCAATCAAATTGGGACGTGGTGTACCTCAATCAAAAATCTTTTAAATATTAAGATTGTACAAAATTTGTTAATTTTCCCGTAGTTCGGAATCCTTTACCGATTTTCGTGCAACAATCTGGTATTCTCACTGATTTTTACTGAAATTAAAAATCAATATATACTTAATAAAGTAACCTGTAGGAAAACAAATTATTATAAGAAAATGCAATGATCTTTCTGAAATTTGTTAAAATTGCATATTTAAGCCTTCTTTCTTGGGCCGTTTATTAAAACATCAGCCAACTGGCCTCCCAGGGGTTACAATAAAAAATAACCGGATATGACTGATTGAATATGGCAGATACTTTATGGAGCATCGCACTCTTTGTCATAGGATTGGTCATTTCGACAGTCATAATATATATTGTGACTAGACTCTTTGGAGAAAAAGAAGGAATAAAGCATGCCTTCGTTGCAGCACTACTAGGCTCAGTAGTTTATAGCGTAGTCTACTTCATTTTTGGCCACGGCTTCTTGGCTGCCGTAGCCGGGGGCATTGTATGGCTACTCGCACTAAGGGCCCTGTACAGTTTCGGTTGGATAAAGGCATTCATAATAGCTTTGATTATTTGGATTATCTCTGGATTGACTGGACTTATCATACCCACTGGACCAGGGCCATTATGAGTCTTGTCTTTCAAGTTGTATAACACGATTTTGAAATTAATTAAATAGAATTCAGCGGTAGTACCTAGACATATAAATCATCATCAAATGAACTAAAGGAAGTAATAGTGTCATATTGCACAACGAAACTGTCGTGTTTTAAGGGGTTATTCAATAATGCGGGCGCATCAGTTCCGTTTTCCAGTAAGGATTTCAATTACTGTCGCCCCACGCCGTCGACGACCAAATAGTTGCTGCTGATCGGAGCGCATCTGCCAATGCTAACCAGTTCTTCTATAGATAGAGGTTTGCAGAAAGGTGACAGGCTGGTCCCATTAGCCATATACAATCCGTATTTTTTGCAAATTGGTGAATTGCTAAAATTACTCCCAATCTCACTGGAATTCATCAATCAGTACAATCTCCAGTTACCTGTGCAAGGCGATTTCATGTTTCAACCTTGTCGTGAGATTCTCAATCTCGATTGGCTTATGGATCAGACAGATATCAGGATCATGTTTATTATTCGGAAATAGGTCCCTTAAGATCTCGTAGTACTCGTCGAAGGCGGTAATGAAACAAATTGGTGGAGGGGTTACATTTGCATTCGCTGCTAGTTTTTTGATTTCTTTTGTCATTTCCACGCCGTTGAGTTCGGGCATTTTTACATCGATCAGTAAGAGATCGTATGGCATGCGAATAGGAGTCTCAGTCTTGTTACCGTAAATAGTCTTGAAAACTGAAAGAACTGTAAAGGGGTCAGAGTACGCATCTATCGAAAATCCACTCCCCTCCAGCCCCATCTTTAGCATTCGTAGAATGTCCTTATTGTCATCTACTACCATTATACGATATTTAGAAATCGAATCACCTGTTACATTGTCCTTATTTGGGCTTTCTTGGTTCTCCCGGTCTGTCAAGTTAATGACCGCCCTCAGAAGTCTTGCTGACTTACTCCATGATATGTTGTGTAACGTGACGTATCATATTGTGTTTCAATAAATGAAGAAGAAGTACAAACTAATGCACAATATTGAAGTTTAATCATCATTGCAATCAATTCATCACTTAACACATCATCAAATTTAAGCATAGTGAAGTGTAGTGCGAGGCTGACCGATGGAATGACGCTAATCGATGCAGCAGCCCCCCCTTATGACACAGGTAAGATTAGAAGTTTGCCGTATGAGCCTACCTAATTTTAGAAAGGTTTAGCTGCATTTATGGATATCCTAATTCATAATTCCAATTAACTATTATTTCACCTGTTGCATGTTGCCTAATTCCCGCTTCGGAGAATAGAGTACGAAATGCTATTATTGTGATTAGAGATGAAATACAGAATCATAGCTCGTTGTAAACAAACCACTGATAGCAATTTGCGTTTCGACCCTACATCCATTCTTTAACTAATCCTGAATCAATCAGCAAATCTCCTTTGACGTATTTGTCTTGATCTCTTTAGGTCGATATCTACAATTATTATTTGCTCTTTGACAGATGCTGCAGTCTTAATTTTAGGGATCGCAATATCTGTGCTCTTGTCATACTTGAGATCCACTATCATGCTCCTTCCACCAAATAATCCTCCGCACACGTTCGAAGCTACCACTGGAATTCTATTTTCTAGAGATCGTACCTGCAAATACAAATGCCAAGGACTAATACCTTTTTTTGGTATCTTCGACGGAAAGAAAAGTAAATCTGCACCCTGTCGTGCGGCAGATCTTGCTATCTCCGGAAACACTAAATCATAGCAAATAGCCACACTAAATTTAAGTTTGCCAATATCAAAGAGCTCCATTTTTGAACCCGGTTTAAACCTCCTTCTTTGAATGCCAAATAAATGGATTTTGAATTGCCTTCTTAGTACGCTTCCATTTGGGGTAACAACTGGACACGAAACGTAAGTGTCGTCGGAAATCTTTTCCTTGAATGCCCCAGGTATCACCGTGAAATCATATTCCCTAGCTACATTGAGGATGACTTTGAACTCCCTTTCAAAATCTCTTACTATTTTAGTGTACCATAGCTCAGGCAGGCAGACGAGATCTATTTTGGAACCATAATTGTGAGATGCTTTATGAAAGAGCCTTTTGAAATGCTCTAATATCAGCTCATCTCTCGAAGCGGCACTAAGTCTATCGTATTGCCGCAATTGGATAAGGCCAATATTGACCACACCTAGAAATATACTTACTCAGTAATTATTCATTTGCAATATGTGGGGGTATGATGCACTATGGAGTTGAACCCATAAAAGAATTCTATCCGAATTTAAGTAGGTCACCATCTAAAGTAACCTAAGCAAGAGTGACTGGTGGACAAGACGCACTCGAGAAAGAAGGATTAAACTATTCAGTTCTGAATAAGCAGCTTATCTGTTAGAATGGTTTTGATAATTTCAGGTGGAGATTGGATTGTATATCATTACAATGGTGAGGCAGTTGACATATTCCCAGGATAGACGACAACCAAAAAATTTAATATTAATAAACCCATCAGGTCTGGAATTAGTAGGTCTAAACTATGGCTACAAAACTTTAGTCTCTAATTCTATAGTGGATTAGGTTGACCAATTCGCTCCAATCTTTTCGGTCTTCCTACTACAATCGAGATTATTGATTTCTCAATACCCGATGCGAAATCTCAGTATTTGGGGCGCATTCAATCCATTATTGATTCTCGATTGATGTCGAAGCACATAGCAGGATAAAATCGCAAACCATAGGAGGAAGGCCCAAGTAATCCAACCTTTGAGAGTACCATTTTGTTACTAGTTGAAGTATTCAAGTCCTAGGCGTGAAACTAAATAAATATCACTAGAGATACATATCAGTATGTGAATAAGGTCCGCCAAACCACTTTATTCATAAATCTTCTTGAATAATAAGTTAATATATTGAATGCAGATGATTAACACATGTCCAACTTGTTATTTTTGAATCAGCAATCTTTACAGCAATTGTTCGTTGGAATACTACTTTCGCTCTTGACATCTATGGCAATTGGACTACCTATTGTGATGACGGTTATTGCACAACAAACTCAAGGAGATGCAGAAACAGTATCAGATGAAAATATGAGTGAATTAGAATCACAATCCCAAGCCCGTCACAACAGCGGCCAAACGAACTGTGATGATGCTGAAGATATCAGTCGAACGAATCGTAGTATGGTGCTTAACGTGCTGCCCCCCGAAATTACATTGATCTATAAAGGTAATGAGTATGAAGGCGAATTATCTGAGTCAAATTACAGAGAAGGGGAGACAATCAGTGAGCTTCAACCCCCTCCTACAAATAATACAGCAAATCTACCCTCAAATATCGTAAATCTGAACAAAGATTCATGCGTTCAATTCGCGATAACAGGAACACCTAGAACGTTACCACCTAACAGTCTAGATGTGTCCGCTTACACTCTAGACAATACACCAGTAGCAGTCCTGGATGCTGCGGAAAATTATACTAGCACATTTCAGGTAACGCTAGATGATGGAATATACGCGCTTTTATCCGCTGCTACCTGGGATCCGACTAGCGCGGACGAAGATGTAGGCGGATATGTAATCTACAATTTCTTGGTCAACGTAACGAGTAAACCAAGTACATAATCGATAATTTGCAGAGTTCAGCATGAGATTTCGATTTAGGGTGACAAAATGAGATCGTTTCTATGTAACACGAGGGATGTCTATTGTATGGTAGGGGCCATTTCCAGCTATGGGCTAGGAAGGCTTTACCCCTTTTTGCCATTGTAATTAAGATCAAGGTTCAACAAGTTTTTCCAGATCTCTACAAGTCTTGGTTTCCCGGATATTGTTGAATGCTTCAAATTCCAATGTTCAACAAAATAGCAAATCGTTGGTTGAAGATGATCTGGAGCTGTGAAGGGGCCGGATTCCTTAGCAATCTTCCCCATTTCTCTTCCCAATTTCACACATTCCCAGCATCCTACAAATGGAACTAAAATAGCTATATAGTATCCTGCCTGTCTACCTGTATATCCCCATGCTTCACCGACAATACAGTATTTTGAATCATGAACGAGAGTCTTCACATCTTGTTCATCAAATCCAGACCGAAGTTTGAAAGACCAAACAGGACAGATTTCTTTAAGGCTCAATTTTGGATGAAATGATAAAGGTATTTCTTGCTTCTTAATTGTCTCAGCCCTCTTCATCACAGTATCAAGGAGGCAGAATCATTTATCCCTTCCTTTTGTTAGGAATTTGTTACCCCTCAAGAGTGGGCCAGAAACTTGGGGCTAGCTTATAAATGAGATACACAGAGTGGCAAAACGCGAAATTAAAGAGCGTCAAGAAAGCGCATTGAGCTCAGTGGGGGCTTTGAAGACTTTAAACTTGTTTAAATGGTAGCTTAGATATTGTACGATTCAATTTCCTTTCTTATTGATCATTGGGCATACACGACACTACTCAAAACTTCGTCATATCAGCCTAAAGATCTCGTAACCTATGGTTGTCTCAGATGTTAACTATGAAATACTAAAAGCGAGGACAGAAATTAGACGTAGGGTGTTATATCCTTTAACACATAGTTCTCCAACTTTATCCCTGCGCCATTGTAATCTCTGTTCGACTTTATTGCTCAAATGCTCGAGCTCGTAATCATGTATGGTACTTCAGTCTAACAAGTTTTTAGGTTACTGCCATCTCACTGAATATCTCCAGTATTTTGCTTCTCGCCATTCTAGAGTATTCATAACTTAATGCATGAATGAATACAAACTATTCATACTCTCATTCGTCAAATATGAATCCTATTCATTTTCACGTTTATTGGTATCAAGTCCTTCAAGCCGTTAAGCCTGTAATGAAAGTAGCGTTTCCTCTGCTTTGATCGTAATCCATAAGAATCATAGATTCGAAACTAGTGTGCAATGACATCTGTCAAATCGATTCCAGATGGCTATCATACAGTTACGCCCTATCTTCTGGTTCAAGGTGCAGATAAGCTAATCGACTTTGTCAAAAAAGCGTTTGATGCAAAGGAAACTGACCGTTACTCTATGCCTGATGGTAGTGTCGGCCATGCGGAAATTAGACTTGGTGATTCTGTAATCATGTTATCGGAGGCAATGGGTGAAGAACACAAACCTATGACAGCTGGGATCCATTTGTATGTAGAAAATTGTGATGCTATTTATCAACGAGCACTGAATGCGGGGGCGACGTCTACCATGCAGCCAGCCGATCAGTTCTACGGTGACCGGAGCGCAGGTGTGAAGGACCCATTTGGAAACCATTGGTGGATTGCTACTCACAAAGAAGATTTATCGAAAGAAGAAATTACTAAGCGAATGGATGACCATATGAAAAAACAAGCGAAGGGACAGGGTCAGCAATAGAAAAATCTATTAGAATCTTTTTAACTAATCTGACAAGTTTCCTGTTAGTTCTATCCTCGAGTCTATGATTGTAGCACCTTGGGCCTTTTTCCACTCATTTTCGTTGGCTCTGGGTCATACTTTTCATATTCGTCTTCTATGGATAGACCCTTATCTTCTGCTACAGTATCCAGAATAAAGCCAGTCAGGCTTACCTAGGTCCAGAAAGACATCCAAGTCATGTATTTGTATGTAGTCTAGAAATCGGTTGAAGTTAACCCGGTATTTACTGGCAGTCTGTGGGGACCTTATGTCTTTCAGTGATTAGAAATATAAACTGTCCTACTTCTTTACCTGACTCCAGTAAAATCCGATTGCTGTAGTGGTGATGTGATTTTGTGATGATGATATTCCTGCTGCTCATGATGCCTATTCATAACATTGACTAACCTCCAGCTTGCCCTATATGCAGTCTAGTATTTCTGCTAATCTAGCTTAGCTGAAACTTAAATATCTAGCCTATCTGAGTAACGGATATTATATTTTACACTTTTAATAGAATATATCACAAGCGATATCATTCGTGAAAAAATGATACCTTCTAACTAGTAACGTGTAAAAGGAAAGGAATCCTTAACAATCATAGACCATTATAACCTGCTGTTGCAGGCTACGGATGGGAATACCAATACCAACACTTATTTTCGAATTTGTCAGTCGGTGTTACTGTAATTTGAGAGAAGCCATATCAATGGAGAAGCGATACTTTACATCGGCACTGGAGAGTCTCTCGTAAGCCTCGTTGACCTTCTGGATTGGAATGACTTCAACGTCGGAAGTGATGCTATGTCTGCCGCAAAAGTCGAGCATCTCCTGAGTCTCGGCGATACCTCCAATGTTAGAGCCAGAGAGACTACGTCGATTGAATGTAAGACTCACGGGTGCTACGGCATGAGGCTTGTCTGGTTTGCCAACTAGGGTCATGTTACCATCTCGGTGGAGTAATCGTAGGTATGAGTTAATGTCGTGCTCAGCAGAGACAGCGTCGAGGATAAAGTCGAAACTGTTCACGTGTTTGTTCATCTCATCAATATTTCGCGAAATAACCACCTCATCTGCACCGAGGCGTAGCGCGTCTTCTTTTTTGTTAGGCGAGGTGGTGAAGACTACAACAGGGGCTCCGAACGCATGACCAAACTTTACCGCCATATGACCCAATCCGCCGAGACCTACGACACCGACCTTCTTGCTCTGAGTGACGCCCCAATGCCGCATGGGTGAATATGTTGTGATTCCGGCGCATAAGAGAGGAGCGGCCCCGGCGAGATTCAGGTTGGAAGGAACGCGTAGGACAAAGTGCTCTTTGAC
>JAATVS010000072.1 GCA_014523695.1 Nitrososphaerales archaeon TH5895 | reverse complement strand
TTTATAGGGGTTTACCTCATATCTAAGGGTCTCGCACACGCCGTGTAACTCGATGCATGTGCAAATCGATTTAGGACCATTTCCTACTATAGGATAAAAATGAGGGAAGACGTGATTGGGATTGATGGCGTGTTGAGTGACAATCATGATTTGATTCCTAACGTTAAGTGGCTAGTAGCATTCAGAAATCGAAACCCTGACGGGCACATTGGAAAAATTTCAATAAGGGAATTTCTCTGTGGTGGTTTCTACGAGGCCTTCGATCGAATTCAAAGCTATGCGGAGAAGACAGATGTTGAGGTACTGTGGTTCAAGGAGAAAAGGGCATGTATTGGACCGCTTACTAACTCCATCCAGCTGCAACTTGGATATTTTTGCACTTACTGCAATATCGAACACAATACTGAAGACTCTATTCCATGCGAAGAGCTATACTGTAATTCCAACTTGTGTTCAAAGAAGTGTTACGAGGACCATGTGGAATTCAAACACAGGAATTCAGGTACGCTGAGGTGAAACAATTTCAAGTCTGGTTAGGGGTTTGAACAGTCTAAGTGTTATTATTCGAATTCGTTCTGGGTCCTGCCTAAATCGATCTAGGCAAGTTGAAGAATAGTTACAGGGGGCCTCATTTAGAATCTCCTCCACTTCAAAACCCAACTTGATGAAAGTATCCAGAAGCCATTTGGTCCAGGTATGAAATGCACTCTCCGAAACTGGTTGAAGTAATTCATCAATAATTTCGGTAACTATTTCAAGTGTCCCCAATTTCTTTAATTTAAGAAAAATGTTCGTATACACCGCGACCCAATCATCGTAATAAAGACGATCAATATATTCAGGATCCGGAAGTATCATAATCACTTTATCTATAGTCTCATTTTCGAAGTCCCTAATTCTAATCTCGAAACTATCGTTTATGAGGACAACGTTGTTTGTATTGATGCGTGCGGCAGCCTCAGTGTAAAGAGTCCTATTGTTCTCTATACCTATGAAGTGAATATTGCTGTTTCGCTCATCCTTTGACAGTGCACACATATGCCTTCCATCCCCCATTCCCAGCTCTACAACTACTTTCAACGCGTTACTAGTCGTGGCTCCTATTAATAATTGAGAATATGTCACTGAGGAGGTTGAAGGAGTCCAGAATCGAAAAGTTGTTCCACCAGTTGAAGTACTTCCTTCTCAACTTGCTCCCTGGTCATGCCTAGTTTCTTCGAAAAATCATCAGTCAGCTCGGTCACAGTCTTATTACCCTCACAAGAATTCCAGAAATCAACAATAGCCTGATTAACCATGAACGCCTGACTACTGTCGTTTAACAATACTAGAGAACTATCTTCTTGAGGTGTCAGTTTACCTGCCTTCGCTGGTTTATATTTTTCATAATCTATTTGAAATCGTAATTTGGGTTTCCCGATTCCTAATTTTTCTCTGACTACCGGGTTAATCTTGTCGCTAGTCCATGGAGGCTCCCAAACTATTTTGACATCTATATTTCCTATTCCTGTAATTTTCCCTACTGAACGCTTGACGTCACTAACAAGGGTATCATGAAGGGGACAGCCCCTCGTAGTCATAGTCATTTCTATCCCGACATCATTTGTCGGATGGACTCGTACATTGTATATAAGACCAAGGTCCACCACGTTAACCGGGATCTCAGGGTCCATGCACTTTCGCAGCGCATCGAACACCTGTTCGTCGGTAACCTTCTGCGATGACATCTAGCATTCCTTACAAGATACTCGATAAATACTTTATTCCGTTAATGTTTTTTTAGAATCCTCGCCTCAATATCGTTTACTTCGCTTGATAATCGCATCTATGCTTCTCTGATAAGGTGGTTCCAGTAGGCCGGCTTCAGTTATTATACCTGTAATAAGATTTGGAGGGGTGATGTCGAATGCAGGATTAATAGTATGAATTCCTTTGGGAGCAATCAGGATGTTCTTGATTTTTGTAATTTCATCACCAGATCTGTCCTCGATTTTTATTTCAGAAATGGAGCTTTTTAGATCGAATGTAGAAATGGGAGCAGCAACATAGAAAGGTATCTTGTGAATATGGGCCATCGTGGCGATCTGGTAGGTTCCTATCTTATTGTAGACGTGTCCGGTGCGTAGAATTCTGTCAGCCCCTACAATAACCTTGTCAACCATCCTGTTTGCCATCACATATCCAACGGCAGTATCAGAAATCAAACGTACATCAAAATGATCATGCATCAATTCAAACGCAGTTAACCTCGAGCCTTGCATTACAGGTCTAGTTTCCGTGGCGATGACCTTCAAATTTTTTCCATCTTCTCGTGCAGCTCTAAGCACACCTAACGCGGTTCCGTACGTGGCAGTGGCAAGGGACCCGGCGTTACAATGCGTCATGACCACGTCTCCATCATAAAACAAATCTGAACCTGCCCTCCCCATTTTCCTATTTGTTAAAATGTCGTCGTCGAGCATAGTCAGCGCTTCCCGCTTAACTAATCGCTTTATCTCTCTGACATTCTTACCTTTTGAAGAGATCTTGAGAATTCTCCTCACGGCCCAACTGATGTTAATAGCTGTTGGTCGTGTGGATATTAATAGACTGCCAGCTCTTTCCAGCTCTGATCTTAAACCCCTCTCGGTTTTCGCTCTACTATTCAAGGTCACTAATAACAAGGCCAAAGCAGCACATATCCCTATAGCAGGAGCTCCTCTCACTACGAGCGACTTAATTGCTTTAACGATTTCGCGATGATCTGTGCATGTTAAATAAACTAATTTGTTAGGAAGTTTAGTTTGATCAATAATATAAACTGCGTTTCGCCGCCACTGGACTGTTAGTAATTCCTTGTGATGTAAAGGTTTCATCGAACATCCCTATGATGTCGGTTTTTGGATCTTCAGGGGTGACGCCATATTCTTGCCAACACCTATCGAGACGAAGTTCGCTCCAATAGGTCTTGAGGTGTCAACAATCCCTCTTCCGTCATATACGATCGCATTTCCAACATCTTCGAGATTTAGATTTGAGTATTCGGAATGATCTGCAACTATGATAATCAGATCGGCACCTCTCAATGACGATGCTAAGTTATTGCTAAAGCTCACACCGGGGTATTTCATAAGGGTATTATCATGCAGTACCAAAGGGTCGTGCACCTGAATATTCTTTACTCCTTTCTTAGAAAGTTCTTCAATTACTTTGTATGTAGGAGACAGTCTGGTATCGGAAACGCCTCCCCTAAAGGCTAATCCTAGAAGTGTGACTTTATAATCCTTGAGATTCTTTCTCTTAGTTTGGA
>JAATVS010000471.1 GCA_014523695.1 Nitrososphaerales archaeon TH5895 | reverse complement strand
ATTTTTTGTTCAAGGTGTGCTACTTCAGAACGTCACTTGACAATTGTTCCATTGTATTTGTCAAATATCCAAAACAAGTATTCGGGGAGATCACAGGTATTTCGTTTTCGACATATCTCTATTTCGCCAAAAATCCTGCATCCCTTAGATAAATTCTCTTAATCATTCCCTCAAATATCTCGGTTATTTTACTGTTGCCAGAATGATGAAACAATATGCAGAACCAAAATCTGTTTGCTTTCTGCGAGAAGTTCTAATCCTACTAGTATCAAAGATCGTCGCATTATTAGTGGAAGCCGATATAAGCTTTAATCGCTACAAGACCTGAATATCTGAATATTAATTGTAGGAGAAAAAACGGGCGTTCGTTGCCCTTCACCCAAGGAACATCCAGGAATAGATTACATTCTTATATGTACTCATAACACAATGGAAACATGGAGAACAAGTCAAAATTCACTGTTGAAACTTTCTCTGCCCAAATTGATCATTCTGCTCAAAGCCTTTCTGAGGAGAGTGACTTTAGAGCTAGGTACATGCACGAATTAAGAAAGAAGAGACAACATGGTATGAACAACTATTATGGTATTGACGAGCTGCTTGAGGAAAGGAGACAAGTGAATCAACAACAGATGAAGACTCCAGGTCGCCGAGGAGAGCTAATAAAGCATGAAGAGATTGATAAGGAAATATTAAGACGACTAAGAAATGAAACGTAAATTAATAGCCGGCCTGCTAACGTCACCCTCTTTGCGTACGTGCTAATTGCGATAGACCTCGCAAAATCTTTAGACAGGAACCCTATGTGGGGGAACTTATGATATTATATGTTATGTTGTTTCGCAACAATCTGAATTCATAAAAACATGGCCAGTGTATGAATAAATCGGAAAAATATTTCAAATTATTCTTCAATTCTCAAGGCATTGATCCCTCAAAATCATAATCGCCTGAACACAAAGTTCTTACCAGAAGAAAGACCGTTTTATCAAGAATTAAGATAAGTACTTGTCAAAATAATAATAAGGACTAGAGTTCTGATAGGAATAAAATGGAGTCTGACGACTGGTCCTTATATCACAATTAAAATGAATCTAAAAAAATAAATGAAAGAATCAAAAACAAGAATACAGATAGGAATTCAGCGGTTGTCATGTCCAGTACATTGGATGAAGGGACAATTGGATTTAACTATCCGCAGAGCACTAATCATAAAGGTTTTGTGAATAAGAATCATCTTATCGTGAGGCAGTTCGAAATTTAGAAATGTACGGTATTATCGAATTGAGCGATCTTTGTAGAGCAGAGGTTTGAACAAAAGACGGAATGCCGATGCGTAAGTGCCCTAAGGTCAATGTTTGTGCGCACGTTGGATTTACTATGGGCTTAGAACAGCTCATTACGGGGGAAAGAGATCGGAACGTATAGAATCTGAAGTTGAATCACAAGGCATGAATTTAGATGACGAAAAACTGAGGATCAAAGCCATAAGCCTTGGCTAGTCGGCCAACTCGATGATTTTCTATTCTCTCGTCTAGAACGATTACAGACTTCGATTAACTGGGCATTGGCCTTAGTGTGCAGGGTAGTCTAGCTATGGGATTATTTTATTTCAGTTTCTATCGTTCTATAGAGTTCTTTCCTTGCGTTATTCCTCTGAAATTATTTACGAATTTCCAGCCTTGTTTCATATTGTAAGGCGCCATGGTTCACAAAAAAAAGAATCGTGTTTCACCAGTCAAGAGATGACATGCCCGCTGCAGCAAAGTCCTGTTTTACTTGGTCAATTATTTGTTCCAATAATGGATTTTTCTCATCAGACTCAGAATCCATGCTTTCATCCTCAATTGTTTCCTCTTCTTCGTCCGAAGTGTCACTGTCTTGGCCTTCATTCTCGTCGTTTGAACTCGAAGCTCCTGACGAGTCAGGATTACCTCCGTCACTACCTTCATCGTCGCCGCTTGAAGGGTTACTTGACGAGGACTGATCGTCGCTACTGCCACCATACTTCTCAGGGGCAGGGGTTATTTGTGCAAATACCTGGTTCTGAATGTCTCCGAGCGTACCTAACATCGTCGCAAACAGCCCCAGAAAGCCTGACAATGCGACATATTTCACGGATTTGGAATTGAACATAATCACTACGTGAGTAAGCTTGTAAGGCTATTTTCAGTTAATTCAGATTTATCAGATAAGTATTCTCTAAGTTTTAATTTAGTCTTGGTAGGAATTGGTAATTCCTTTCTACCATGTCCTGAAACCAAGGCATAAGGAGATATTAGTGATCTATTTCCTGCTCGATAGTAATGTTACCATTTCTTCTAAATTTATTGTCCCATTGCTTGTTTAATTTGGATACGCTCAATAGAATGGCTCAAGAATTTATCAAATGACCGTTCATTCAAGTATTCTGATCGTTAGCTCAACAGGAAAAACTGCTCATATTACAATCTATAATCAATAAGGAGCAGAAACTAGCAAGGCCACGCTATCCCAAATACTTGACGTTCATAAGGTGATCTACGTTTGAGATAAAAATCATTCCATCCCCGTGTTCACCATTCTTCCCTGATCTCGCAGAATCTATTAATGCACTAACGATCTCTTTAACTTGCGAATCAGGAACGACTAACTCAAATTTGGCCCTCTGGATTAGGTCATAAGATACAGGTTGACCTCTCCACTGGAGGTGAAGCTCCCTATTCTTGCTCCAACCCATCACTGTTGAGATGGTCATTCCTGCCACACCCATCTCCCTGAGACGCTGCTTTATAAGAGGCATTCTCTCAGCTCTCACAATTGCGTCTATTTTTTTCAATATTACTCATTTCGAAGAAATAGTTTATATTCATTTATTAAATGCGGTACGCAAAAGGATTATGGGATGACAAGTGTTGCGCTAGATGAGCTTTGTAAACTAATTATACAATCCGATCAATCCATAAGATTTGTAGGCATTGCAGACAAGTACGGCAAGCAAGTCGCCGTTAAATTCCGAGAGGGTCTTGTCCCCTACCTTGACCAGACCGAGTCCGAGATATACTCTATCGATACTGTAATGAGAATGAATAGTAGGAAGGAAATGGAATCAAAGCTTGGTAAAGTGATTTACTCTTTT
>JAATVS010000470.1 GCA_014523695.1 Nitrososphaerales archaeon TH5895 | reverse complement strand
TATCCTTCTGAGTCCGAACTATCATTATCGGGTCATCTTTACCTACATATGTGCCCGCGATATTATGCAATCTATCTGTAGAAGCAGATACGATTACCTCCCCATCTTCTTTTTCAGATGAGACGATTGAGTGAACTACAAATTGTCCGGGGTACATAAGGGCGGCTTCCAACTCTGCCTTATCCTCCCACATCTTTAGGCTTGCCAATTTTCCAGACATGACGTCCATAATTCTAAAAGTGACACCACTAGCTAGCTTCTCGTTTATTAACAAACCTGTATTGCTTCCTGCGTCCACAAAGGCACGCCATAGTGGGAAGTTAAATGCTCCGGGTTCCGTCTTGTCTGCGGCATATACACTGAATACCTCACTTGGCCGCTCTTCCATCTCAATTTCTGCTACTCCAGGTCCCATGCCTTTGACATTACCTGAAAACGCATCCTTTAGGAGATCCTGGCCTGCTCCGTACAATCCCTGTTCCTTTGCTACTTTGGTACCAGTGGTAAATGCGTCCCATGCTAGTTTGTGAATCTTCTCATTTTCTATTCCATGGGTATGACTCATAATAAGGTGAATATCGTCACCTGTGTACCCTATGTACAAATCAATTAACAGATTTTTTGAATTTTTCTTTACAAATTCCTTAACCGAGTTTAAAAGTTCATCACTGGGTCTTGTATGACCTCCAATCGCCCCGATGTCTGCTTTTATAGCTGATACAGTTACTTTCATTAATATTCCCTAGCCTAATTCTCTTGGTACATCATAAATCCCTTCCGATATCCCTTTTTTGCTGATTGGCTTGGGTTTTTTGATGATGCAGTATTAGAACCTAATCGTATTATGTCTTCGAAGCAGAAGTATTGAAAATAGTGCAGTACTTGAGAAATTAGCTCTAAAATATTGGCAAATACACGACCTCAAGAGTTAAATGGCATCCTGCTGCATTAGCGTGGAAAGGCATTATCTGGAATTCACAAAGTAATTGTATCTTTTTTCAACTTCTTTATTGTCACCCTTAATAACAAGCATGGACTCCTTTCCGAGAAGATCCCTAGTTCGCTTTTTGAATTTTTCACTTTCCGGGGAGTTGGGGAACTGTGATAGGGTATATTCGAAGTGGTTCATGAATTCAACTACCTTGTTCCTGAATTCATCTCTCGTTGGATTCCACTGACCTTCCACCTTGAACCAGCTGGTAGCACAAGAACAAGAATACAGCTTCGCTAAATCCTCTATCAACCTTTCGATTTCAAAGTAATCCAACGCAAATATCTTGATATGAACGAGATAAGATTAAAACTGTTTGTGGGCTGATAGGCCTGAAATAATGGATTAATCGGCCTCTTCGACCTCTTGCGCTTGAAATGAACGATAGGAGTATCTTTTTTCGGGATTTCATTTGAAGGGCTACACAAATTGGACAATACTGGTAGCTGATTAAGTAATTCAGTAGATCGTAAGGAGGACACCGTTCATTGATATTGATAGGCATATAGAGTCACAGATACCAGGGGCCGAGGTGACCTACTCACGCGTTCAGATTCTGTTAATTTATCCTCTTTAAAATCCAAACTATCAAACCAAAGTATGCAGCACGTGTCCCTATGACATTGCGGAATACTACTAAACAGGAAATAAGTAGGAAGCTTGACTATTTTCTAATTGTTAAATCATAAGAAACCTCTAGTTTGAATGTTGAGTTTTTGTCCATGTTCTTCCAAATTGGGCTATGAATCGCATTCCCCTTTAACTGATTCATAGTGTAGGGTTCTTCAAGCGAAGTTTCCCCCTTAAAAAATATCGAGTGAATACCAGCCTGTAACGGCTTTATGAAAAGCCAATACCCGTCACATACTGACCGAGTTAGGCCAGGTCTTACGTTATATACGTTCTCCTTCGGGACCATCAAGTCAAAAACCTCGGATCGCACTCGATAATTCCTTAAATGTTCCATCCGCTGATCATCAATAGATGCTTCAATATTGATAAGCCTATTAGTGGCTTGCTCACAGCGCTTAATCAAATCGGCTTCAGTCTTAAGGTCAGAATCTTCGGCCAAGGAGTCTTCTTTCACAAGTACAGGAAAAAAGATCGCCTTTCCTGACGGTATGATACACTTGCGTTTGATTGGGCCAACGTTTCCAAACGATCCTGTCAAGAACCAGACATTATGGTCATCCTGATTGATTGAGCAATACTTGCCAGTTCTATCTAATGATGGATTTTTTTTCTTTGGAATCGAAAGCATCCATCTACACCATAAAGCAGCCCACTCCTGCCATGATTTACCAAACGGGTGCTCGTGAAGTTCATAAAGGAAGGGACAGACCATCAATAAGTATCGCCTTTACAGTTCCGTGAACAGCACTTTAAACGCGCATAGTAACCTGACACTTGTTGATTTCTAAATTTTGCTTTAGTTACCTTTCCAAATATCACTTTCATATACGAACACCTGCTGTTATTTGATTATTACCTTGTTCCCTATCTATCCGACCAAGCTCGTTAGATGGCGCCAGCGTACTTGTGGTAGTCAACCTACAAGGCCTATTTCTTTCCACTACTGTGAAGCTGTTCGAGATTGCCGTATTTCGAGGAGAAGGCCCGGTCTAGCCAATTCGCGTTATAAAATAATTTGTTAACCAGTAATATAGAGGTACCCCCGCGTTTATCATAACTATAGCTTCATAAGTTACCAATGCCGTCGATCTAAGTGGACCGGATTATGAATGATAAACCAGTAGGTTTTTTCATTGCAAGTGATACACCTTATGGCAAGACGTATGGAAACTGGACGGTGGAATGGTGGCGTTGGATCCTAGGCATCCCTAGGCGAATCAACCCTGTCGTAGATCCGAGTGGGAAATATACTACGATGAATCAGCAGAATCGTGACGTGTTGTTTCTCGCTGGAAAGTTGGCCGAAAAAGGGAAAAACCTTCCTGAGCGTAGCTGTAAAGTATCGGGTCAGAAGTCGATTCTAGTACCTGTGATAAACTGCGAAGCGAATCCATTAGAAAATCCTGAATTAGAATCTTACAAAGACATAGAGCAACGTGCAAAAAGTGATGAAGATACTATAGTATCATACCACTGCTATTTGGACGGTAAAGCAGTTCCGGTACACCGTGTTCGTTCCGATCCTCTAATATTTGAGGTGAGATTGGTCGAGGACAATCTATTTAGTGTCAAAGGAGGATTGACTCACGCATCTGCTGATGGTTACTGGGCATTCTTGAAACCACTCTCAAGGGGTGAACATACTATCTCTTACCAAGGTTCGTGTGAAATGGGACGATTGCATTCTGGAGCTATCTATAAAGTCTATATTGAATAGAAAGTCAGCGTGACGACACAGTATCGATGTAAACGGTAGTCGTTCTGGGGCAGCTACTTCTTCTCTCGGCTATCATGAACAGATATGGCCAGCGATATAATACATAACTAGAATCGAGGACTGGAAATCGGCAATCGGCAATACCCGATACATCACTGGAATAGTATTTATTAATTAGGACCTGACAGATATTGCATGGAAAAGGCACTTGCAACCCTAAAGGCAATAATTGCTCGCGATGCATCAATAAAATATGCAGGAAAAACGCTAATAAAAAGAACACCGGGAGAGACCACCCAAATGTCTCACAACTAACTAGCACATGCATTTAGATGATTATAATTGAGATCGCTGTCAGAGCTAGTTTATCCCTAGCAGAGGAAAACTAGTTTGCTATTTTTTTCATACATTCAAAGAAAATTCCTCTCGGCTTTCTGAATCGATTCATTTGCGATTAATTGATGAAAAGAAGTGACGGGTCTAACATGACTGAATCTCCAATTACAGAAACGTAAACTATCTTTTGTAGACGCAGGGAAAGTGTTTGTTAAAATGTTTTTTTGCCCTAGGGCCCATAACCGAGTGTGTAACCTCAAAGGTTTCAAGTCCAGGGACAATCGCTCTTACAACAGGAATTCCGATCTTTGGATTTGTGAGCTCGACTATTATTGCCCTTTTTATTCCTGCTTCTTTCAGTACCGAGAGAATAAGGTTTATGTCGTTTAAAATATCATTATTTACATATGTCTTAATATTACGGAAATTTATGATATTATGATGTTGATTTTTCCCAGTTAGATATGATGAAGGCATGAATGGCCATTTTCTCTTATAAATCTCGATCTTGTCTTTATAATGTATTCTTTTCAAGTCATCCCTCGCTCCTTGTATATTTGCCGCTCTAGTTTGAGCAAGCTCAGTGATCGCTCGCATCAAGGCTACCCTCGAATCGGGGTGAGTTCCATAGCCCTTAGCAAAAAGCCCATAATCATGCGTTAACCAATCAATGCTGCTTGCAGCAATCGTTGGAATATTGATATCTTCCTGCGTTATGCATTTTATCATCAACGGAATTCCAGCATCAGTGAATTTACGGAGTAATTTTATGATGGGCGGAAACTCTCTGGCTAATCCATCGATCTCGACGTCCGGATAAATTGTGGGTTCATCCACAAAATTCGCACCGATGTGATCCAGTAGCTGAGAACCGATGCAACTGGTTTCCTCAAAGGTTTCCCCGATTTTGTGAACAATATTATATGGAATACTAGACGCACATAAGTCAGCTATGCTAACCGCATCTCTTTCAATGACTTCACAGAGTGCATGACATATGGCTTCTTCAAGAACATTGCCGGATGCAAGTCCATTTGTGTGGGAACATTGAAATGCAGCGACGGCAGGGCATTTTGGAAAATATCTGTAATAGACGATTTCTGCAGGAACCAAAATTTCTTCATCGTTAAGCAGATCGAATCCTCGTAAGAAATCTATTGTGCTCCCTTCTTCATAATTTGGGACCAGAGGCTCTACTACCTCAGAATGATGCAATACTTTATTAAAAGAATCTGAAAAATGTATATAATCACCCGTGATAACGGTTTTTGGATTGGTCCTTTGCATCGAAGAGTACCTTTCTACCGATTCCATCAAGGCGCTTACTTTCGCCTGGGTTTTTGTCGTGCCTTTTCCCCCGTAAACCCAGAATATGTCATCTGTTCCCGGTAATATTGTAGAGTAGTTTGGAATACAAAGTCTATCCAGTAAAGTTATATCTGAAATTCTGGTGACTCCTATATCCTTACAAATCGGCATGACCTTAGTGAGTGTGTTGTAGACAGACGTTACCCTTGCTAGAGAACCATCCCCGTTTTCCACACTCTTTATTCTGCTTCTAAGACGCATTTGCGGATGATTCAATACCAATTTGCTTATTAGATAGTCCTGACAGGTCCGGTCGAGTTTTTGTCTCGCAACTATATTTACCTGAACATCGTGCGCAAAAGCTATCTTGCAACTATATTGTACAATACATCCTGTGCAAAAGCCGGTTCTGCACAACCTACTTCCGTACAAAGCAGACTCGATCTGAAGTGAACTGTATGGTTGCCTGCTGTAAGTGGTTCAGTAAGTATGTAAAATCCATCAGCCGCAGCTGTTGAAGACCCGCCTTCCATTACCCCGAAGATTCCATTATCTGGAAATATTGCTTGAAAGACTGTGGGCTCATCGAGCCTATATCCACTAAGTAAGCCGTAACCATATTCTTTATCATCTACCCTTAAATACATGCTGTTAACGCTGTTTTGGTCATTCTTTGCAGCATTGCTCAATTCTTCAACTGATGCACCCGGAACCTCCTTGTCAGAGATTTCTACCAGCATTACTGGGATGAGAAGACCTTTGCCAGCTGGAATAGTACACGTCCTTTCGACTTTACCTTCTCCCTCTGCTAAATAGAAAACTGATGAATTAGTATTAGACTGGCCAACAGTACACTTGTCTCCTGTGGTGTCATCAATAGGATTTTCACTTGCTGGTATTGACAGCAGCCACTTCCAGAAATTTTGTGTATGTTCGGCATATGACAGCCCGTATGGTTCACTATCAGGCGGAAAAATACCTATCGAGCTTGAACCCCTGACCGTCATCAGCAAGCCAGAAGTTGAAAATAATACTATTACCGTCAGGAAAATTAAAAGAAAATATGACACCAGACTCAATCCTTGTATATTTAGAGTCTGGTTCCACTACAAAAAGATTATGTTTAACCTTCATCGAATATATCTAAGATTGAATATTGGACTTGAAATCTCCTTTAGTCAGAGGAGATTTCTGTGTCTAATTCTCTCGTTAATAGTCGTTATGCTAATTGATACCTCAGTTGTTAAGATATATGAGGTTATCGATAAAGACTTTCAAATCAAGATTCCATTATTTTCGGCTGGGGCTTTTTTATGCATAATTTTACAATTTTTTATTTTAAAACAGGTATGGAAAACGTTCAAAACGAATCAGTTGCAAAGCAAATTACAGTCTGCAATTTCATTAGCCTCACTAAGTATTTTAAGTGCCCTATTGACGGTTATGATTTTTCAATTGTATTTTTACAATCAATACAGTTCCCTTACTACCGTTGCCATAATTGCGATAAGTTACGGGACTGCGTCAGTTTTCATAATATGGCTCTCATGGATGTTCTTGACTTGGTATAGATCATCTCGCAAATTAATCATATTTTTGTATTCTGTTTCGATGTGGTTTATCGCATTCAACTTAATTATGACAGCCGTTTTTTCGAGTGCAAAGGTAAGCGACAGACCAGATCAAATCGGATCTTATGTTGGCGGAGCCGGAGATATGTCTGGTGGTAGACATATTACAATCGATTTTATATACCGGGTGTCATCTTTCACATCATTCTTTGCTTTATGGTTTACCACAGCTATGCTAATGGCTTCTTACAGGGGAAGACTACTCAGTGTTATAACGTATTCGATTGTATTATTGATTCCACTTGTTTATTTCATTGTAACATTCTTTTACCAATTTATCTTGGGCACTTTACTGAGCTCAAGCATAGCTGTTGATCCAGTAACAGTCACTATCATACTATTGGCATTCCTGTCATTGAGCAAACCAATAGGAGGATTGGTTTTTGGATCAGCCTTTTGGAACATAGCTAGAACGGTAAGTTATGAAAAAAGAATCAAGACTTACATGTTTATTTCCGGGTGGGGCATATTCTTGATATTTGCTGGAAATCAGGCAACTGCACAATTGACTACCCCTTTCCCCCCTTTCGGGATTCCAACGATAACGGTATTGACCTTGGCAGCATACCTGGTACTGATAGGCATTTACAATTCGGCTAAGCTCGTCTCAGTGAATAATAACTTACGCAAGGACATTTATCAACGTGCCTTGCGACCGGAGCTGCTACATTCCATAGGACGGGCAGAAATGGAAAGAGAATTGCAGAAAACTGTAAATGAGATCATTACAAGTCAGGATATTCTAGGAAAGGAAAGAGAAATAGAAAGAGTGGCAAAAGTCGAATTTGATGAGAAAGAACTAAGAAAATATCTCGATCAAGTTATTGAGGAAGTCAAAAGAGATCGATCTTCGTGATCCGTTGGTCACCTAGACACATAAGTCTGCATCTTTTAGTCAGAAGTACGTATGTGATTTCAGTTACCAGCATCAAAATGGTCGAAAATACTCGCACCGGGGAAGGGCATTTCCTTTGGGGGCACAAAAAATATGCCTAATGCCTGAACCGAAAGAAAATCTTTCATTGCTATATTATCTCCCGTTCCTCCAAAGTTGCTAGTGCCAAGCCAGTTAGGATCGGTCAGGATAAATAATAGTCTAGTGGGATCGTCTTGAAAACTGATGAAATTTAGGCCCAATCTTATAGGTTTATAAGAATCATGATGGAGAGGTTCGATAAATTCGAATCCTTGCCTAAATATCCGTCTTGAAGCAGGATCATCGCTCTTTATCTGGTCCATGTGACGCGTTCTTCCAATGTGGCTTTGACTCAACAAACTAATCGAATTGTCCGTATCTATTTCAGTTTTCATACTGCTGCCTACCGGAGGCCTGTGGAAGTAATTGGTGTGTTCGTGAAACCTCTTATCATAAGATCGGACTTGTGAAAAAGGGGGGCAGCCTGGTTTTCTTATGGGGTTTCCTTTCCTATCGACACCAACTAAAGGGATGCCATTTAATTTGTCTCTTCCAATCAGGAGCTCTTGATCGCGTCGTTTCATCTGTTCCCACATGTGAAGATTGATTCCTATGCGCAAAAACGCAAGATAAGTACCACCCTCAGTCCAAAAATCTTGGTGTACCAGATAATTCTTGGCTCTATCGATCACGATGGCCTTTCTTCTCTCACTGGCGTTCTTCATATTTGAAACCTCGTCGTGAAATCCTAACCAGCTCCTGCTATCGTCTCGTTGGAATCCTGTAAAGAATGTTGAAAGGGCGATTCCTCTCTTCGGTGGAGTAGTCATTGCAACATATTTCCATGTCTCCACCACGGCGCGATAGGTTGCTAGCTGTGACTTTGATATAAATTGCATTGCTACATGTTCAGTAATTCCCAGATTTCTAGGTGCATCAAAGCTATAATTAATTCCTGATCCATCTAGAATTGGTTCGCCACAAACCGGTTTGCGAAATTGCTTCCTAAGGTCCCTAGGTATTTTCTTAGTTATTCCGGGAATCGTGAAAATAGTCGGACCATAACCGAGAAGAACAGACAAGTCTCCTGACGGCACATGATGGCCCTTCAGATCACTAACAACACCTTTCTTAAGGTCTAAATATATCTGCCAAAGACCCTTTAGGTATTCGCCAATCTCTGATGATGTTAGACTATCAGAAATTCGTAAGAACGCGATCGCAAAACAATCATTCCTAGAATTGCTATTATCCCGTCCTAACTCGTTCAACTGACGCCTACGATAATAAATTCCATCTTGTAGTTTTTTCATTTTTACTAAAACGGAGGAGCTTTTATTAAATCGTTATCCATAAGGTAACAAAAACATAGACTATTTCCATCTGCGCTTGACGAAACGTCTAGCAGAAATATCTTTCAAAGTTTCCTTTCTTTTACCTTGGATTGTGATATCATAAACAGAATCGGTATGATATGCCCCAGTTATACCGCCAAAATTAATACGATATGTCGAGGGCGGAAGTGACTTGATTAACAAGAAGATGCCTGCAGCGACCATGTCGTAATTTCCAGGGTCGTATGTTATATCGGCCTTGTCCTTCAAGGAGCTGCTTTCTGGAACATCCAACTTGAATAAAGGAGTTGCAACGTAGTAGTACTTAAGATTGTCCACGATTTTGTGTGGTTTCGCTTCTCCTTTTTTCATGATCGTAGCCCATACAGGTCCACACTTATGAATATCTAGATTCGCGTTATATCGTAGCTGCTCCGGTGTCCTAAGTATTCTTCCTTCGTATAGCTCCCCCATTACAAGCATCGCAACCATCACAGGAACTAAGATGGCCGTTCGTTCAAAAATAGTCTGACCATTTTGCCCTGTTCTGTCATAGATTGACTTAGGATCAATGAAACGCGGCCCTATACCAGAATCATTGACAGGGAGATAATCTACGTTTCCTCTAAGGAATAATATATCCCCGCCATCATACGTATCAGGATCTTCGGAAAACAGCCAATTACACCAAGTTATCACCCATTCACTATAGGACATACCTAGAAAATTTTCGGAGGGTCTGATTATACTAGCTTTCAATCCTCAAACCAGTATCAGATATATGATATTGACTCTTCGCCCTCTGATCTAGGGATATAATGGGATCAAATTCCTTCAGATGCTGAACGTTCCTGATGATGGCCACTCTAGCTACTATAATATTCAATCTTATCTAAGGAGAGGGAAGTCGGCCAAAAGCATATTACGAGAAATTACATTACTCCAAAAGTGTATGTGTAGAACTCTGTGAAAGGTGAGTTATCTAAGCTGTCCTCCTCCTCGTCGGGGAGATCTATTTTTCCTTCAACATGTATCTCGTGCTTACCTATGCCGGGTTCCCAAACAATATAAATCCCGTCCGCCACAGCCTTCGACACTCCCTTACGAGCCCCGAAAAGGGCTTTCTCCGGGAATTCAACTTCAAAAGGATCCGTACGTACCCTGAAACGATTTTCCAAATCTCCCACTAGCGGTCTGCCGTCGATCTCGATACGGCGATATTCTATATTGTCGTGATCTACATCTGCAAACTTGTACAATTGAGAAACATCCGAACCAGGACGTTCAGCTTCACAACCGATGAAGCTAAGGGAAGTTATCAGAAGTTTCTTTCCGCACTGAATTGTGCCCAATTCCCGGTGAAAAGATCCACTTATCACGGGGGTGAGAAATATATATTCATCTTCTTTAGGATTAGATTTATTGGCCGCTATTGTTCTATCTCCATCATTATGTATCGCTGGGTTGATGGATTTAGGAAATTTGCAAAGCCATCTGAAATATTCCTGTACAACTTCCTGTGAAGCGCGACTCAGGCTATGGCTGGCCATCAATTGCAATAAATTCTTATGGCTAATAAACTTTGGACTGCTGCTGCAAGCAACGTCCTAAGTCCCTTGAAGGGCCATAGCGGTGGACATTATCTGCAAAGAACACCTCTCGCGCGAGCTGAGCATAAAGTTGTTATAGTTAATAAACCCTGGACTGATGACAAGGCAGCGTTTACTACGCTGCTCGTGATGAAAGATGAAGTTGATTGCAGAATTTAATTCTCTATTTCGCTTTCTCTACTAGAGTGTACATAACATCCTCTGTATAATTAGTCGTCTCTAAGCTGTCCCCATCATCAGATAAGTTTATCTTCCCTTCAAGGTGTATCGTGTGTTTACTTGCTTTCCCCATCTTGTCCGATTTTGGGGGACCTTCCTCCAAAATAAGATAGACTCCATCTGCTACAGCTTCACAATCTCCTGATTTAGCGTTAAAGATGGGCTGGTCTTCTGGAAATTTAACTTCAAATCTTTCCTCTCTGGAACTATGTCTGCGCTCGTTCAAAAACTCTTCAGGTATTAATTGTCCATCTATTTTGACGCGTCGATATTCTATATTACCTTGATCTACCTCATTAAAATGTATGAGGTCATTAAACTCCGTACCAGGTTTTTCGCCACCTTTTTTAGTTGCACCACCTGTTGCCACAACACAAAGCGAAGGGATCAGAATTTTATGACCCGAAGGAACCTCGCAGAATCTGTGAGATCGGCCAGAATCTGCTGGGCTCAAAAAGAACATTTTATCTCTCCTCTCAGCGTTCTGTACCATGTCTTTAATTCCATCATTATTTAAAAATGGATTGTCACGTTTTGGCAAGCGGCATATCCATTTCCAATAATCCTCGACGGTTTTTTTATCAGCTTTGTAGAGTTTACAACCATTGATAGGTATACCTTCATCTCCATTGCTGGTCATTATTTATGATGTATGAGCCAAATTAATAAACTTTAAATATAAAGATCGACGCTCATACCAAAATATCATGCAATTCATGTGACGAAGTCGCATAAATAATGGCATCCGAACCTGCAATTGGTTTCCCCCTAATTGTGGTGTTCATGATCATGAAACACCCAAGAAGATTGTTTTAACGTTATACGCTTGAAGCGTGCGATGAGATCCTCGTTTTCCTTTTATCTGTTGCATCTGTTTCTGTAGGAATCTAGGACCGTCTGCTAGAGCCTTACAATTTACAGGAGAGCTCTACATACTATCTAGAGAGGTAGGGAACTTCGGACGTTCAAGGTATATTCAACGTTTTCATCGTAAAACCTCTCTATGCAATCCTCTTTGTCGGGTACCTCCACCTTACCACCAAAACGTACAGTATGCCGACCTGGCGTAAGGGGTGCTGTGAGCAGATAGTGTCCGCCTGCTACGGCCTTTGAACGGCCTGGCGAAATAGGGTACGGTGGATGGGTATGGTCATCCCAAATTGCGTTGTTAGGGTAATTGACCTCAAACACATCTGTGTGGACCGGATCGAATCCGGTCAGATCAAATCGAATATCGTCTAATTCTACGAATGGATCATCCGTATATTTCTGATCCTGATCCACAAGTTGGTGTAAATCCCGATCAGACGCACCTGGCCTTTCCTTATCTGAAACTATGACGGACACAATAGGTATTAAGAGCCCTTTGCCGTGGGGAACATCGCAAACCCTGTTCCGTGGTCCTCGCTCACTCCAACTCAAGTAAAAAAACTGCTGGCCTGCACTATTGATGTTCCTATCCTTGTTTCCACTGTTGTTGTAGGCTGGACTTTCATTCCGGTTCACTTCACATTCTTTTCTCCAAAAATCCTTGACAATTTCCAAATAGAGTTCTTGATTTCTCGGGATGACGTTAATTGCCATAAAACTCTCTGTTCATCTGATGCTAATAAATTTGATCAATTAAATTTCGGACCGAACCTAGGGTTAGATAGCAGACGCTTGTGATATTAAGTCAAGTAACGCACTCGATAAGCAAATAGAGTTCCGAGAGCCACTTGTACTCTATAGAGATTTGTTCTCTAAAGATTTGTTCTCTAAAAATATTCTCTCTCAGCGTATCTTGTGCTTTACTACTGGCGCATCATTAATCTGCACGTAGAAGCTGCAAACGGGGCATACTCTAAGAATGCCTAACCTTATGGAAAGCTAGAAATTATCGGACGATAACTCACATTGATTATATTATGCCAATAACCGACGCTACAAAGAAACAAATCGCTCAGCAACGAAGGCTCTTCTTTAAAGTTTGCTTTAAGTGTGGGGGAAGAAATCCCATATCAGCAAAACGCTGCAGGAAATGCAGAGGAAGTCAGCTTAGACTGAAGAATCGAACACTAGGCGCCAAGAAGTGAATTATCTTTCTATTAAGCAGCTCGTAACGCGTTTAGCTATACTATTATAGTAGGCTGGAGTATTTACTGTAAGGGTCGAGGTAGGATGTATGAAGTAATCGCTAGCCTATTTTTCAAAGGTATTGAATTTTCGTATAAATGGTTAAACGAGAACATGCTAGCACACATATTAGCATTTTCAAAGGAATTTGGAGCTATAATAGTATTCATATCAGCTGTCATATTCCTATTGATTGCAGTATACCTGGTTATGAAACAGGCAAGAAGATTGCCTTCAAGTTACATAATCGAAACGTTTGACACAGTTGGTAACCAGACAATTATCCCGGAATTGAGAGTAAAATTCAGTACATACCAGGCTGCTGCAAGCTACGCTCAGTTCTACGCAAGCAATTATAGGGACAGGTATAAATTCAAGGTGGTTGGGATGAAAGACAAGATACCAATAATTAGGTCGCTGCCTAAATAGTAGATGTATTAGCTTCTGAATTATGTGGCAAATTGCCTCATGGGGCTATATTATCATTGAGTCCATTATGCTTTGTACAAGTCTTGCAGCGCTGTTCATTCAATCCTTTAAATTATCTTTCTGAAATCGCATTTGAATTGAAAAACTTAATATCTATCCCTGTGAAATGGATATGCTTAGGGAACGGCGTAATAGTATTTCATGAAATATCCTAAAGTTGTACTTACTGCAGACCGAACACTTATGTCGCCATATAGAGGAATATCCTTAGCTTCATTCTTTGGTTGTGCTCCAGCTATTGATACTAAGAGAGATCCTACGTCACTTTTGTATAAAATAATGGGTCAACAGATAACTCCGAGGCTATTATTTGACTTCATCTGTAACCCAATTGAAAATATTAATGGAGTCGCAAAATATGCTCCATATGGATTGAGGAAGGTTGAGTCTTCTCTCATCAGAGATGGTTACAGCCGAGAAGATGTTGTTGTGGCTCACCCTGATCATGTTGAAAAATTTATAGGACCTGAAACTCAGATCGTCGGTACGTATGAAATGGACCCTCTTGGCATGGGTCCAGTCACCATGACATTTACTTACGGACGCAAACACATGTCTTACGACGAATTTTACTGCAGAGATTTACACATGCGCATTTCAAAGGCAAAAAAAGAGAATGGAAGTAATGCAAAAGTCATAGTTGGTGCGTCAGGCACATGGCAATATAACTATGATCCTGCAAAGATAGAAGAGTACGGGATCTATGGTATAGTTGAAGGAGATCTCGGTGGAATTGGTCCGGAGATAGATGGGGCTGGCGCTAGTTTCTTTGATGCTGCAATAGCTGGTGATTTCGATACTGCCAATCCGTTCAAAAAGTCTAAATTCAAAGTCGAGGTTAAAGAATACGATCGACCAGAGCGAAAATATCATGGTCGATTTATACACTATAGGGATGAACCATCCGTCGACGAAATTCCTGACATTATAAATCCGAGTATGCATGGGATGGTTGAAGTGATGCGGGGCTGTGGGAGAGGATGCAAATTCTGCGACGTGACCCTTAGGCCATTACGTTATTACCCCGTCGAAAAAGTGCAAAAGGAAATTCATGTAAACATGAAATACGGTGGAGCCAAAAGTGCATGGATTCATAGCGATGACATCTTTGTGTACGGTTTAAACCCAAGAACTACGAAGAACATGGAACCCAATAGAGAAGCGCTAGAGGAACTTTTCAAAGGTATTATGGATACAGGAATTGAACATAGTAATCCTACTCACGGTACTTTGGCCGGCGCAATTGCCGATGAACGACTCATTCCAAACATTTCCGAGATCATTGGATCGAGTCCTGAAAATCACATTGGTATCCAATGTGGCTTCGAAACTGGAAGTACACGCTTAATTGGAAAATATGCCGACCGAAAGCTCGCTCCTTTCAGACCGAATGAATGGCATTGGGTTGTAAAGAATGGAGTTAAGACTCTGAATCAAAACTACTGGGTACCGGCTTTCACCTTGATAATGGGTTTGAACAACGATGAGACTCCCGAAGATAGTTGGGAAACCATCCAGTTGATTCATGAGTTAGAAACGGAACAGCCCGATTCAAGATTTACTGTAACGCCATTGACATTTGTCCCTATCGGATTGTTAGAAAAATCCGAATTCTTTGATATTAACAATACAATGGACCCGCCTAAGTTAGGAGTAATGTACAAGACATGGCAGCACAACTTCAAATATGGGATTCAGAAATTCATGCGAAAAGTTGGACGAGATAACCCGATGAAGAATTTGTTCTTTGCTGGTTTGGCAAGGTCGTTGGGAGGTGTTCCTCTAAACGCTATGGAGAGATTCGCCAGAAGGAAGGGTCCAGAGCACGAATTAGTAATAGAGAAAATAAAGGCCAGCTACTGGTAGGAATTAATATCCTGCTTTTAATGGGAACCCACTGATACAATTGTCATGAACAGCGCCTGTTCCAATGGACTGAAGGAGTTTCCTGCCAATCTCGCTCTCAGGTACAATCAATGCACCTTTCATTGGTTTACGACATATTGAACAGACGAACGGTCCAAATGTGGCTATTGAATCGCCATTTTTCATTTGCTTAATCACGGATAACTGACCCCCAGAATAAGAGGAAGTTGAAGCAAATTCAACCAGTTCTGTTATATCCCTGTTGCAGGTAATGCTCTCCTTCTCTATTTCCTGCAAGAGAAGGGTGGAAGATTCCTTATTACTTGATTTTAACACCTCGATTATTTCGTGCGCCAAAGATTTGAGATTCAGACCATTCATGCGGCAAAATCTATAAAACTCATGCTCAACCAGCACAGGATTGAAACCGTTTGCAGCAATAACCTCAACTGGGGTTTTACCATTCTGGAATTCGCAGTACATTTTCTTCAGATCTTCTTGTCCCAGAGGGGGAATGTCTGTTAAGGGCCCAAGATCTGGCCGAGTGACTAAAGTCCTAGCCTCCGCACGAGCTAGAGTGAGGGTTTCGTCTCCGACAGAATGTGAAAAGACGCTTAAGCTTTGATCCGTCAAAACACCGTCGGCTTTCAACCTAGATTTTTCTTTGAACACGTTCCCTTCAGTTGTTCCGACAGTACGAGCAATATCTCTGGCAGAATACTTATTTTTATTGTCAAGGAGCATCTTCAATATCATTTCTTTTTTGGTGCCACTATGCTTTGAAATTTTTCTGACCAACTACTGGTATAGTATAGTAAGGTAATTTGGTAGATATACTTATCGTTGGCTTGAGTCGCCTTACGGAGTGTCATTTACCCTCTCTTTTACTTACCTTATCGACCTTACCTTTAATATGGTCATGACCTCAGTCCGAATTGAATTAGGAGAAACATTTCAAATACGGTATCGAATAACGCAACCATATATGGTGCTGCAAGGCATTAGCCAATTCAGAGGTACCGTAAAGATTTTGTTAGAGAACGTGTACATGAGGTACTTAGACTGCTTTTGTGTCCTTCATTTGACTTTATAAAAAACCGATTCAGGTCCAAATCCAAACTCAAACCTGAAGCATCCGATCAGCCTAAGGAGTACCTCAAAGGCAAGAGAAATGATGATTTAGACAGGGGTTCAGTTACTGATGGATATGACCAAAGTGAATTGGCATTGGAGCAAAGTGACAAGTCTGACCCTCAACGACTCGCGGAATGGTCTGGAAAAGCTATAAGTATTGAGGATGCGACAAATCGGCTTCGTAGGATTGAAGAGCAGAAGACAAATGAGCTTGTCCAACAGCTATCTCCAATTCGAAATTCTGCGCAGGCAAGCCTGCAATCGATCGTGGACTTGGCGGCCGAGCTTCAGAATGAAGAGATCAAAGTAGAAGATCAGCGATTTGAATCAGCGGTGGAAAACGCTCGTAGTACAGTTATTACCTCTATACTAAAGGACGCAAATTCTAGTTTTCCGGAAATAACCTCATACGATGACGCTATCAAGTTCAAAGACCGACTAGAATCCCTTACTAATCGTTTTGGTCAGCTCACAGGCTCTCACAGCAAACTTTTCAACGTATTTCTAAAGAAGTATGCTGACAAGTTCAGATCCGAATTTTCAGACTTCACTAACTTGAACAAGAAGACGTCAAAATTGATTAAAAACTATGACCTCGATTTGGAAGACACAAACGCTTGTAGTCAAAAAATTACCGAGCTAACAAACAACTTATCATCATTGAGTTATTCAAAGGAGAGAATAGCCAGCATGTCTGCAGAAGTACAGGCTTTGGAAAAGGACATTACTCAATTGACAAAGCGTCGTCACGAAATAGAACAGTCTGACGAGTACAAAAACTATGCTCTACTTGAATCTCAATCTAGAGATTTGGAAAAAAGCAAAGCAGAATTCCGGGAATACGTTTCTGATTTATTCTCTCATCTTAACCGTGCTTTTACAAAGTATTCTTATGGTGTTTCGAAGAGCGTAGCTGCAAAAATTGACTTGCTTTCCAACTCGCCATGGGAGATATTCTTGGATCAGAGAAGGATTGAATCGGACGCTCTCTCCAATTCCCCCGATCAGATTGTGGAACGAAGCAAGGAGGATCGTGAGGTAATTGATGCTTACAGAACATTGCTTATTGAAATACGGGGAGCCGTCGCTAAAGGTACAATTAGTTTAAAAGGTTCAGACAAGGTTTCGACTTATTTGGATAAGGCGATTGACGTGTTTCCCAAGATTGAATCTAGAGGATGGGAGATACAACAGAAGGCGATAAGCATAAGGCAAAATCAAAATCGTAAGGCATTTAATTCAATTGAATCTCTTGACGATTTGATATATCGAAATGAAAGAGAGATCGAAGAGAAGAAGATTCTCATCGCTGAGACACAAACCACTCTCGAAGCAAAAAGGAAGGAAATTCAAGATCTAACTGATGCATGTAGTAATCTTTTAACTGAGATAATTGGGCAGGAGAAAATCATAACGACGACACAAGATTGAATTCAGAATGGACCAACCAACTTTTTCGCCTATCATGCCGTTAAGCCAACGTCATGCGACCGATTTCTATGCTGCCGAACTCTTGAT
>JAATVS010000469.1 GCA_014523695.1 Nitrososphaerales archaeon TH5895 | reverse complement strand
ATGCTAAATCTGGCATGCTTGGTGCTTCGTTCTTGGGATTGGGACGCGCAATAGGTGAAACTATTCTTGTCACGATGATAATAGGAAACGCGATTGGTCCGGCTGCAATCCCAACCACTATGTTTTCACAAGGACAATCACTTGCTAGTCTTATTGCAAACGAATTCAACGAAGCGGCTTCTGATTTGCATCTTTCAGCCTTGATTGGGTTGGGAGCTATTTTGCTATTGCTTTCTATGATCATAAATATTGGCGCAAGATTCATGGTGTCAAGAATGGTCAAAGTAGTTCCAGGAGGGAGAGAATAGTGTCTGGAAATACGGGTAAGCAGCCTACACGGTTCCATAGAAAAGAAGTTCAGAAGATGATGGTAAAAAACGCAAGAAAGGCTAAACTCATCGATAAAATAGTAAGCATATTTGCAATCCTGTGTGTAATTCTCGCGGTTATCCCGTTGTCGAGCATATTGTTTGAGGTCATAAAGGACGGAATCGCAGCGATAAGTTGGGATTTCTTGACAGGAAAACCTTCTGCTATTGGTCGGGCCGGCGGAGGTATAGGCCCTGCAATCCAGGGAACCTTAATCGTGGTAGGTTTGGCAACAATGATAGGAGCGCCGATTGGAATACTTACCGGTATTTATCTCTCCGAATTTGCTGGGGGCGGTTCATTTCCCAACGGCGTGCGGTTCTTCAACGAAGTGATGACAGGTTTACCTTCTGTGGTTATGGGGATCGTTGGTTATATTCTCATCGTCATCAACATCGGTTCTTTCTCAGTATGGGCTGGGGCTTTTTCATTGTCAATTATCATGATTCCGATCGTATCCCGTGTGACTGAAGAGACGATAAAGATCGTTCCCAATTCAATTCGTGAGGCGGGTTTTGCGCTCGGCATCCCAAAGTGGAAGATTATTCTTTTCATAACTTTCAAGTCTGCAGTCAGTGGAATTCTAACCGGAGTTGTCCTTGCAATAGCAAGAATTGCAGGAGAAACAGCACCTCTAATCATGACAATTCTAGGCACTAGCCTATTTTTTACCGGCTTTAACTCGCCAGTAGATGCTCTACCCCTAAGAATATGGCGTCTCTCTTCCCAACCTTATGAAAGTGCCCAGGAACAGGCTTGGGGAGCAGCTCTTATTCTTATCATGATGGTATTGATTCTGAGTGTGGCTTTAAGACTATTAGCACAGAGAAGAGGGCTTGCAGTAAAGGCCGAAATTTAAGAGCAGGTCACTGGCTTGGTCAAAAGCCTAAAAAATTCTAATTCCTTTTGCCTTTCTTCCGCTTTGCTAGGGAACTGCGTCTTATTATGGATACTCTACAGTTATTTATTATTGCTGACGAGGCTATCGCTATATACTCTATATCAATTATATAGACAACGATTTAATTTGCGTCTCTCGTAAGATATTTTATTTGCCAACCAATGAGATTCGTAATCGCACTGCAGAAGCTACTAAATACGTAGGAAATACTCCATTTGCCGAGGAGGATGGCAGTGAGAGGGCTGAAACTATAAAGCGTGTGCAAGAGCCTCAACATAGGCCGAAAGTTTCCATAAAGGGAGTGAATGCATGGTTTGGTTCAAAACAAGCTTTAAAAAATATTAACTTGGAGATCGAGGAGAACACTGCTACCGCCTTCATGGGTCCTTCAGGTTGTGGTAAGACTACTCTAATAAGGTGTCTAAATCGAATGCATGAAATGACGCCAGGAGCAAAGGCGAAAGGCCAAGTAATACTTGACGGCATCGACATTTACGACAAGTCCATTGATCCCGTTATCATAAAGAGAAGGATCGGGATGGTCTTTCAGAAACCGAATCCGTTCCCCACTATGAGCATATTTGATAACGTGGCAGCAGGTCTAAAGCTGAACGGGGTAAAGGACAAGAAGCTTATTAGAGAAATAGTTGAGGAGAGTTTAGACGGCGCAGGTCTTTGGGGGGAAGTCAAGAATGAGCTGGACAAACCAGGGATGAGCCTTTCAGGGGGCCAGCAACAGCGACTTTGCATTGCGAGGGCATTAGCCATGCAGCCGGAGATTTTGTTGATGGATGAGCCCACTTCAGCTCTAGATCCAATCGCTTCTTCCAAGATCGAAGATTTAGTACATAAGCTGAAGGAGGACCTAACTATCATTATAGTGACTCATAATATGCAACAGGCCGCCCGGGTTGCTGATCGTGCAGCATTTATGTATCTTGGAGAGCTGATCGAATATGGATTTACCAAGCAGATTTTTCAAAATCCTGAACAAGAACTTACTGAGAAATTTGTTAGCGGCAAGTTCGGATAGTGTCCTTGTGAGGCCTAGATATTTACGGCCTCAGCTAGAATTATCATTAATGTACGGGTCAAGCTAAATTGACTCGACTGCTTGACTTAGGCATAGCAAGAACCCGAGAGATTATTGGTGAGATGTCCAAAGTATCGGAGACCTGCGTATCTACAGTTTTGGAGTCGTATACGAAAGGCGACGTAAAAAAAAGAGAGATGTTTGAATGGGCAGAGAAGCTACGGATTCTTCAGGAGGAGGTATCTGACTTAGCATTTGAGCTCATAGCCCGATACCAACCTGTAGCGACAGATTTAAGGTACATCAGGTCATGCCTAGAGGTATCATACGTACTTTCACGCTTTGGAGGATATGGTTATGAAATTGTCGAAGTTCTGGACATGATGGGTTCAATTTCAGAATGCGACAAATTAGTCGTCAAAGAAGCTGCAAAAATAACTTCCGAGATGATTTCCCTTAGTGTGAACGCGTTAGATTTCAAAGATAAGCAAGCTTCAGATAAGCTATATGATATGGATGATAGTGTTGATCTCATCTATCGGAAATATTTGCAAGAAATTGTCACAGCCAGTAAGGAGTCGCAGAATATTTATGCTGATCCAAGATGCGTTATATCTTCACTTCATGTTTTGAGATATCTTGAAAGGGTGGCAGACCACGCTTGCTATATTGCGGATTCAGTATCATACATAGTAACTGGAAAATCGAATCCCAGACGCGTACAAATGAATCCGTAAGACTTCAGAGTCGTAATATAAGTACTGCATTTTAGTAGTACCATGTAATTTAAGGTTAGCATATCTACTCTATATAGATAAGGAGTATCTATATGATCAACTATCGTAATGTGTTTTATCTTCTTTCAATAACTGAATTTAATTGAATTCCATTCCTGAAAATAATGAAATACGCAAGATCCAGTTTACTGGAAGATCTACTTACATTCTGTCATTACCAAAGAGATGGATGAGTGAAATGCGTCTCAAGGCAGGCGATCCCGTAACCATAGTACGTGAAGCAAATAATTATCTTTCAATAATTCCAAGTCCTGTTAGAAGCCCCAATACGATCGATGAGGCTAACTCAACGGTGCTTAGCACTGAGTCATCTAATACCATCAAACGAAAAGTGGTGTCCATGTACCTAGCAGGCTATAACATCATTAACCTAAAATCAAAGACAGGAAGAATATTGCCATCACAAAGGGATGCTGTTCGGGACGTGGTACGAAGAAATTTGGTTGGCACTGAAATAATCGCCGATGCATCAGAGATAATTACTATTCAAGTGCTACTAAGCTTGCCTGAACTCTCCATAAATACTGCCGTCCGACGAATGTTTCTAATTGCTGCCGCAATGCATAGGGATGCCATGCTTTCGTTGGCTGAGTTAAACCACGAATTGGCAGAAGCGGTTATAAAATCAGATGACGAGGTAGATAGATTTAGTCTCTACATATTACGAAATCTTGTAATCGCTACACAAAATGAGAGAATTCTGCAGGAGATAGGATTGAGAAAACCTTCTGATTGTTTGAGCTACAGGGTCGCAGTAAAAAGCATTGAACGT
>JAATVS010000468.1 GCA_014523695.1 Nitrososphaerales archaeon TH5895 | reverse complement strand
ATATCTTGTAATAGCACTCGTTTACGTCTTCCAAAGTAAGATCGGCATGCTTGTTTGCAGCCCTTGTGGTACAATTGAAGTATTTAGTCAGGGCTAATGCAGGCGCTATGGTGCTCATGACTACGGTACATACGAACGCAAGTGACACTATTGCCAGTAGCGTGGATTTTCTTGTGAGGCTCATATTGATGAGCTTTATATTATTTGTTTATAAGAAATATGTAGACTGGTTCTATGAGAAAAACATCGATGAATATCGAGGTGCCTTTGTTACAGACTATTTTCTATTGTCTACTTAATCATCCATTAGGTTGAGCTGTAATGACGCTTTGGCACGAATATCATTCTTTATAATGCGTCGATTATTCATCGAAAGACGAAATCAGAATAGAGGTTTCAAACGAATTAAACTGCGTTAAACTCTAAGAAGGACTTGTTGTCGATGCCGTAGGCACTAAATTGTCTTTTACGTCAGCAAATATCTGGATCCGAATTCAGCCGTCTGATGGAATAATAAAATTGGAACATTCTATTAGATTTATTCCAAATCGTTAAGGATTGTTCGCGCATAATTCCGTAAGGCTATCCGCACTAAACATAGAGCATTCCCAATGGCTTACATTGAAATGTTCAGGATTTATCGCACACTCCTCTGCCTTTGTGGGTTCAACGCTTTCTCTCCCTGTCTGTCCCTCTTGCACTATTGGCGGGTGCATTTACGGTAGTTGCCCCATCAGCATATAGAAAGGCCAGACAATTGAATACTAATGCCAAAACTGCAAAGTTCTCCTGAATGAGACAACGGAATCTTAAATGTTATCGAAGTGGCCGACTTCAGTCATTAGTTGATATGATCGAAAGCAAGAAGAGGTCAATACTAAAAACCCTAAGTTATCGTGCTATTCTGACAATCGTTTTGGCTGCAATAACCTATGCTTTTACAGGGAACCTTGTTCAAACCTCTGGGATAACCATAATGTTTTCGGTTCTGGCTACTATCGTTTATTATTTGCATGAGCGCATATGGACAAAGATCATCCTTACTTGAGGGCATGGTACTCTTCCTACCCCTAATGTATTAGTTAATCTGATTTTTATTTTTATTTCTGCTACTCATAGAACTATACTTGTCAAGGAAGTTGTTAATAAGTTGCTGTTGGAGAGTAACGAAGTATTTACGACGCTCCAAGGTAATTCCATCCTCGTTAACTTCGTAATTCAAAAGTCCATTGGGATCAGACAAGTAACTCATCGGCCTAAGAATCAGCTTCATATCTTCGACTGAAGGTCTATGCCTTAAGAGTTTCCTTAGATTGTCATCTGTAGACCAATACATGTTGTCTGTGACGCCTTGATCTTTACTGCTGCTTGTTTTAAGTTCTCCAATCGTAAGTCTTAATAGTTCTCTATATTGCTTTTCTTCTTTGGGTATACTGGCGTCGTTAGCATCATTCATATCCTCAGTTTTTTCATGCAGATAATCAATCAATTCTTGAAGACGCTAGAGGAATAACCGAATAGATTCCAAGGATCTCTGGAAACTCGGAAGCAATTTATTCTTGTTGATGAAGTTGAGTGTATTCATTTCAATCCTTCCAAACCCATTGCTAGATCATCAACGCACTGATGTTGTTCTTCGGTCATATTATGCATCGTGGCTCCGCATTTAGCCATCCGATCCAATACTCCAGATCCTTGTGATTCTCCTATTATGGCCTTCATCAAATCTAGAGTTGATGCCGATTCATTGTTTTTGATCTGTTGGTTCCCGTTGATTCCACTTCCTAACGCCCCATTTAGTGATGTCGTAGCAAATGTATTCTTTTCATAGTTGACTTCCGCGACCAGTAATGCTACCGCAGTTGATATTACTACAATCGTCAGAAGGATATAGTTGGACAGGAAGACAATCATTCCTAGGTGCCTCGCCTTAGACGATCTCCATAAACCTGTTTATACAAAATGACTTTTGACAGTTCATTACTCCTAACCTTTTCTCCCAGAAGTCTACTAGCAGACAGTAAATAAAGGTTAAAGTGGTGCCCCAATAATTCATAATTACGACACGCCTAGAGGTATGTAAATCATATTTGGCTCAAAATTTGGGCTCGGGACAAGAATATTAGTTTTAGAAGTCATGCGTTCTAAGGTAAATTGGAGACAATAGAATGTGACCCGTGAAATAAAGGTTTAAACTGATTTAAACTGCGCTAAACTTCTTGGAATATTATTTGATGACCAATCAAACCTTAAATCGCATCATATCGCAAGCGATAT
>JAATVS010000467.1 GCA_014523695.1 Nitrososphaerales archaeon TH5895 | reverse complement strand
GAATGCAGACATCGTTGCTATCTGCGAACTCCTTCTTGATGTCGAATTTGACTAACTGCCCAGTCTCGTACAGGTGTAGATTATATTTCAGGTATGGTTCAGCCCTATCGAACGAATTAAGAGGCGATACGTACGATACGTTATCCTTCAAATAGCCTCTGGCCGCTTGAAAGTCTCGGCGCTCCGTAGCCTCTGTGAACTCCATGACGATATCCCTTGCACTTTTTACAGAAGATTCAATCTTTTGCATAGCATTCCCACCGGTAGCATTGAATTTATCCTTAGGGGAAGTAGTACTTCCAGAATCGGACATCTTTATTACTAATCATGCTGCAGTGCATAAACCTAAAGATGCTACATCACACGATGACCTATTCGATAGTTTTAGGCTGTCCAAACATGTTTGTCATTCCTGTAGCATTCCGCAAGGAGCATAAGAATATGTTGGCACATTGTAAAGAGGCTAGAGTATCAAAATGGCATGGTAGCCATACATCCAAGGCATAACAAACTAATCACTGCCCTTCGTACCGCAGTAGAGAATGGGGAAGGTTCACTAGATAAGGATACAACGTCACATGACGATTTATTTGATAGTTTCAGAATAAGTCTAATGTTCTGGCACTAGATATTTTTTGAAGACAAATATGATTTAACTGAGAAGTGCTTGTTTATCCATAGGGTGTCCGCCTCACCAAATTGCGAAACGGCTTCACGTCATATATCCGATCTCAAGAAGAAGAATATAGTTTATAATATTGGAAATAAGTACTACCTATCAAATTCGTCTCTAAACCAAAACTTATTGGTTTGCTACAAAAATGGACAGTAGCGGTCTAGCACTTTCAGAGAAAAATGACCCCAATTATTACCTCTCATCAAACTCCAGTTACTACACTACCCCAATGGGTGTTCTGGAAAGTAAAACAAGGGGAACAAGCCCTTCACCTGCTTTTTGCAAAACAATGTTCACTGACAGAGATACAAATGAAAGCCATCTGTTTGAATTCGTAAATAGGATGGGAGCTTATATTGTGTACTTGTTTATCCAATATATGATGCCATTTTCATTGTCTACGCAGACTAAACCCAATCATCAGCAATGAAGTGAGCATGGTGTCGTCTTGCGTGAACTGAATACGAACTCTGATTACTACCTTATGCGCTTAGGGATAGCAAGTCAACAACCTTAAGTAATTCCTCCTAGTTGAATGCTTTGTAGCCACTTGAAAATGTTGTTAGGTATGGTTTCTCTATTCTGGTTAGAGAACCCTATTTGGGAAGTAATATTACAGTGGGCGCAAGGGACCAGAAATTTAGAAGTTCATCATATAAAAGACTTCAAGACTATAGTACAGTACAATATTCAGACAGTAGAAGATGCAACCATGTGTGACGAGTTTTGGGATATCAATTTATCCAGCCCATCAATTGTGCTATTGTAATCATTGTACGGTCAATATGCATCCATGAGAGAGTTCGATATGAAATTGGTCCAGTAACAATCTGATAGCGCATCATTTTACCAACCTTGTCGAGTGCGAATGTCATTTATTTCAAACAAGCACTGCCAATGGACTATTCAAATATATTAGGTTGTAATGGTGAAAAAGAAGTTGAAAAAACAAACAGGTCTAATATCACCATCGCCATCGTTATTGTCACTATTTATCGTATCTGCTTTTGTTTCCCTTTTTGCTATTATGGCAGTTACAATACCTGTGCAAAGCGAAGAGATTCGAATGTTAATATCGTTCCCATTTGCGAATCAAGCCAAGGCACAACAAGAGCAAATCCAACAGTCACCGCCGGAATCTCCATCGTCATCTTCACCTTCACCTTCTACTCCTACCCCCGATCCATCTTCTCTCCCTCCTAATATTCTACAGCAGCAACAACCAGCGCCATCATCTTCTGTAAAGATGTTACCACTAGTGGTACAAACTCTAGTTTCGAAAATAAATACTACATCAAATGATGCAACAACAGCTGCTATTAAATCAGTAGGAGATAGCAATAATAATTCTCTGGCCATTGGAACTTTTCTGGAAGCAGAAATAGATGGGGGTCTTGTATATAAAGTGTTCATTTTAGATCCGGATAGCCCTGAAAATCTGAACATACTGACAGTGGATCCCAGTAATGGCAGAGTACTAACAACAGCACAGTTGCCTGCTCCCGGAATATTATCCGGTATGGTGGTACCACCTGCAGGAAGTGTTGGAGGCAGCGGCGGTGGAAATATCATTGGATCTGCTCCTCCCCCTGGTGGTTAACACTCGTGCATTTATGATCAAATTAATAAAAAATGTCAACCGATATTTAGTACATCAGTTTTCCTTTCTTCTTGAAAAAGAGAACTGAATGATTTCAATATATTTATTCCACCTACGACACCAAAGGGTGAACAAGGTTCAGGAAACTTTCCTGCAGGAAGCCAAGGCTGGTAGGTATTTCTGGAACCATTGTCGCCTGGAGAACATATCATATCTTATAACACAAGAGTAGTATCCCCAGTGCATGCAGTGCTGACGTCACTGTACTTGGAGCAGAGAATACTACTTTCTCTATGAATGTGAAATAGTATTACATGGCAAAGAAAACAAGCAAGGGATAGAATTAGATTTAGAATATGGACCGCGATTTTCGAAATGCCCTTACTAATCCCCCCGGTCTTTACTATATTTGAATAAAAAGCAATTTTTACCACGGTTAACACTAATAAAATGAGATTTCGCTAGTGACATTTCATCACTTTCATGCTCAGGATTCTGTTAATTTTGAACTAGTAATAAAGAAATGTATGGTAGGCGTAGCAGCAGAGGACT
>JAATVS010000466.1 GCA_014523695.1 Nitrososphaerales archaeon TH5895 | reverse complement strand
TTCAGTGAATCACTACCATCAATAACTAGGAGAGTCAAGTCAGAATATGTCATCTCATTTAATGTAGATCTAAAAGCATCTATCATATAGGGCGGAAGTTTGTTTATAAAACCAATTGTATCGCTAAGAAGGAATTTCATATTTTTGTTGATCTTAAACGACCTCGTATATGTAGACAAAGTGGTGAACATTCCTTCTCCCGTCCGCTTTGTCTCTCCGGTGAGCCTGTTAAATAGCGTCGTTTTTCCAGCAGAAGTGTATCCTGCGATCGAAACCGTTGGTAGCCCTGATTTTTCACGGTGTAATCTGTGCATCTCTCTCTTTATTTTCTCTTTTTCCAGTTTTTTTTTCAAATAGGAGATTCTTTTACTAATATCTAGAGAATAGATGTCTGCATCATACTTACCTAGGCCAAAAAATCCTGGCTGCTCACCTAATTTTGCAAGTCTGACTTTGTCTCTTATTCTGATTGTTTCATACCTTAACTCGGCTAATTTCACCTGAATTGTTGATTCTTTGGTGATAGCCCTTCTCTCAAATATGTCGAGAATCAACCTCTCACGATCCATCACTTCTATCCTGCACAGGCTCGCAATATTATACTGCTGTGACGGTTTCAAGACTTCATCAAATATGATTATATCTGGATTAGAGATTCTAACTATCTCTTGTACTTCAAGAGCCTTTCCATGACCAATTCCAAATCTCGATCTCGTTATATTCTTTTGAGTAACTATTTTCCAAACCTTGTACCCAGCCGCGTCGGCAAGTGCTGTCGCCTCTTCAATAGATTCTGGTTCTGGATAGGTAATAAGAATTGCCGATCGAGGGCTATCCATTTTGATTACCTTCGTATCAGATTAGGATAGCACGAATTGTTAAAAATCACAACTTTACTGAAATTGCATGGGTTACACAATATTACGTTCAATTCAAAGAATAGCCTATTGATTTATAAATGTAAGTGGGAAACAGTTCCGCGATTAATATGAGCCCCATTTGAACTCTAATCTGATACAGATACTTCTCTACACAAAGTCGCAGACTTTTTATCTTGAGGGTTAATGTACTCTAGACTAATAACAACATACTTTTGTATAGGTATACTAAAAACCTACGAAAGTATGCGTATCGGACAAACATGAATTCTATGAATATCTAGTATCAGAAACGGATAGATATGTTATTGCACTGAAGGAGTTTAGTTGGTACTTGGTGATCCAAAAAACTGTAGATTACCTGTGCATTGAGGTTTTACCTATCTTCTTAGAATATATAACCATACCCATATCCTCGAGGATCCAGCATACATCTTCAGCCGCGCCAGTCCACGGTTAGGGGTACCGGGATCCGGATATTATTGTCCGGCTTCCAATTGTCCGTTTGCACGACCTAGAAAAAGTGTGCATATATGAACATTGGTCCCTGAGCGCAATCCAAAATTTACCTAGTTTAACTAAATCTAACTAAAGGAATGTCGATTGGAACGCGTTTCACGGCCCTTGAAAAGATCGATCCAATGGATTGCAGTAGGTAAGCAGACATTTTTCATGAACAGCTCTACTTTCTCGCTTCCAATTTCGGCAAAAAGTTCTTCTTTTAATAATCTATACTGTCGTACAATGCAATTTATTTTGCTAGGTAAACTCTGTTATTTCGAAACTATGCCTATTGCCTAGAAGTCCAAAACATTTTTGACGGGGGTCCATTTCTAACCCATTAGCTCCATTGTAACCAATTTACTGTTCATCTTTCTTGGCTAACCAGTTATCGGTCAGTTCAAAATTCCCAGATACGATACTATATTGAATAGTATTCTGTCATACTTTTTCCAATCTTTAGGAAATGCACTAATATATAATAACGAATCGATTTCCCCAAGGCCATTATTAAACTATAATAGGATCTAATACTATAACCCTGTATTTAACCTTCCCTCTGCTCCATAAGCTTAAGTCAACCATATGTTTTCAGTGAAATCAAAGCCTCTTGTCTAATGATGTTTCGAGTTTTCGAGTTCGCTATTAGTCCACTATGAATGTCTGAATGCTTTTGGCGACCCTTTGAAGCACCTCACCATTCGTTAAGAAAACCTCATTTGAGTTAAGGAAGGCTCCTCATAAGGCATTACATTCCAAAAAGCGGATCCCAAAATAACCTAGAATTCAGACTCCTACGCAAATTGACTTAAAACAATGCTTCATTCTATCTCGCTTTGATTGGTATCAAATCAATTTGTTATTCGCGTGTTGAATCGGGGACGACATTCACTTATCCATATAATGAATATCTATCTTTCAATATTTCTCTCAATTTTCGCGAC
>JAATVS010000071.1 GCA_014523695.1 Nitrososphaerales archaeon TH5895 | reverse complement strand
CCTGAACTTGTCTTCCTCATCTCCAGAACATAAAACGGAGGTCTGGTATGGGGCTGAAAATATAGTAAACAAGTCCTTGGATGTGCTGTACTCTATAGAAAATCAATACGATCTTTGCGTCGCACAAGGTGGGCTGAGCCCAATCTTATCTGAAGATAGGATAAGAAAGGCATATCACGATTTAAAGGCTAGAGGCGTGACAATTAGGATTATAACCGAAATTACAAAAGACAATCTAAATGACTGTAGAGAATTATTAGAGATCGCTCAGATTCGTCATTTATCTGAAATGAGTGGTAACTTTGTCATTGCAGACAGAAAGAACTATGCAGCTGCAGCAGAACTTAATGATGCTTATCCTCAGATCACAGAACTTATTGTAAGTACAGTACCAGCCTTTGTGAAACAACAGCAACATTTCTTTGATATGCTATGGTCTAAGTCAGTACCGGTTGAACAACGAATTACAGAAATAGAGGAAGGCATGATTCCTAATGTATTAGAAGTAATTAAAGAACCTACTGAAATAATTAATTTCAGTTATAGACTTGTTAAAGGGGCTAACGACGAAATACTCATTATCTTTCATACAGCAAACGCCTTACTTCGTCAAGAAAAAGCAGGAAGGATAGACCTACTTGTTGAAAACGCGATTAAATATAAAACACGCGTAAGGATCCTTGTACCCATAGAGGATAAAATAACAGATACGATTCAAAGGCTAGAACGTATCAATGGGATACAAATAAGAAATATTGAACCAACAATGCAGACAAGAATGACTATCCTGGTCGTAGATAGGACATACTCGCTTGTTGTGGAGTTAAAAGATGATTCTAAGGATAATCTAGAAGAAGCTATAGGACTAGCAACCTATTCTAACAGTAAATCGACAGTATTGTCCTATGTTTCAATATTTGATACATTATGGAAACAAAGCGAACTACGTGAGGAATTAATAATTCGCAGTAAGGCACAACAGGAATTCATCAATATTGCCGCTCATGAACTGCGTACTCCTATACAACCAATATTGGGTTTATCGGATGTCCTTCTGCAATCAGATATATTTTTTGATAGTAACAAAAATATTGAGATCAATCTTAAAGAAATGGTTCAAATAATCGCTAGGAATGCAAGAAGATTACAACGCCTTACTGAAGACATACTCGATATAACAAAAATCGAAGGTAAGACACTAAAACTGAATAAGCAGAGTTTTGATCTATCTAAAATCATAAGGGAGATAGTACAAGACTATAATGCAGAAATCAGGGATTCCGATAGGAACCTAACACTTTCTTTCTCTGGTTCGGAGGAACTAGAATCTGCTCCTATAATAGGAGATCAGAATAGAATAAAGCAAGTAATAAGTAATCTGATAGATAATGCAATAAAATTTACGCAAGAGGGGGAAATAATTATTGCAGCCGAGATTGACAATAAACGAAATCAGGTAACTGTTAAAGTAAAGGACACAGGTACAGGAATTGATTTAGAAATACTGCCAAAACTGTTCACCAAATTTGTAACGAAATCTAACAGCGGTACCGGTCTTGGGTTGTATATGTGTAAGGGAATAATAGAAGCACATGATGGAAGGATATGGGCTGAGAATAATTCAAAACAAATTAGTCGTAGGAATGTTGACATTCTTAGTTCAGATGATATATCGGTTGGTTCCACGTTCAGCTTTTGTTTGCCATTAACACATTTTTAATCGGTTTCAATTATATAGCTAATTTTCTGATCATTCAATAATACTTTGATCATTTTATGTACATAATCTAGTAGTTATGTCCAGATACTGTTCTCAATTATAATACTTGCAAGACTCTATTTAACATGCTTGAAACAAACAATAGGTTGGATGTGAATTTGATTATATATTATTACGTTCGAGCTAAATCACTTGATGTAAGCGGTAGGTCAGGTTAGTCATCAGATTCACCCATGACCTGAGTTGATCAAAAATTCATCTGACAAATTCAATTCAATAGGAGCTGAAGCCGGAGATCATTACATAAATGATCTGAGTTTAGGCATCCAGAGAAACTAATTCTTAAATCGTAATACATTCTAGTCAGAATACCCATGAGGAAAAATAGGAAGAGCAACAAAGACAGAAAACTTTCTCAGAAGCGTCGAAAGCAGATCCTTTTAATGATATACCAGACATTCGTGACAACCAGACGTAGCGTTTTGGAACAGGACTGTTCGAACACAAACTACGAATAAAACATAGCTAAAGATTGGTTCTCTGGATCAGAATTTGAGAAGGGAAGACATAAATGATGTCATTGATCCTGCTAGTAAAGAAAGTGTAGCTGAAGCAGTAATTTCTCGAGTACAAATGACTGCTAGAGTAGATTTATCCAAATTAGATCCAAAGAACAATCAATAAGGATAAAACACATATATTTACATATAGTGGCCTTTACATTCAAGATAAACTGAGGGGTGCCAAAATAGATGGTAGGATATAACAAGGCAAAATTACTAATTCGATATGTCTCTAAAAATTAAATCATTGAAGGAGACAACAGAGAAATCAGACGGTCTTAGAATATTAATTGCACGTTATAGACCGAGAGCTCTTCCAAAATCTAAAGAGAATTGGAATGAATGGTGGAAAGATTTAGCTCCAAGTAAGGCATTGCATCGAGATTACATGAAAGACAGAATTATAGATTGGCATGAGTATAAAAGACGATTTCTAATTGAAATCATAAACAATCCCGAAGCTTTAGATAAAATTCAAGATCTAAGGCAACTGAGTAAAAACAAAGATGTCACCTTATTATGCCATTGCTATAATGTGGGCGATCATTGTCACAGATACCTTATTAGAGACATGATTTAAATCACAAACAGAAGCAGCATAAGAGCTTTCTATGTATCGTCCTTCAGAATAGAGCGTCACGATAAGAAGACGTGTATGGGATAGCAT
>JAATVS010000465.1 GCA_014523695.1 Nitrososphaerales archaeon TH5895 | reverse complement strand
GTATTTAGGACTATTGTTAGGACTAAAGTTTGGACTTCATCTAGCTTTTGATTCACCAGTAATTGAATACTGGGCATATATGTTTTCGGTAATACCGTTTGTATCCGTTTATATTTTCTATAGACTTAGAAAATAAATGGCTCACTCAGATCGACTCCTCCTCAAAATGTATAGTAATTCTATCTCATTATTTCACGTAGGTCCTTCTCTGAATCTAATCTGTTTCTAATGGGCTAGAGGTTAGGATTGATTTTCGCCATTTCAAGCACTTTTTTCTTGCGTAATTGAATTATAGCGTTGTTTGATAAGTCTAGATAAAAAAGTCTGAAAAACAAGTACTGTGGTTGGTAATCGATTTGCAATCTGCTGCAGAAGATAATATTAAAGATTGATATGGGAATAATTCACCGATTAGTGGTTGATCGGAATTGGAATATCTGATAGCTAATAAGAACATGAATCAAAAGGAAATCGGTATATATTCTAAAACTAAAAATCTGCGTTAATGTAGTTCTGTGTAGTTCAACGAATGGTTGTTGAATGAGGATCATTTCATCATATCTAGATCCGTTATCAAGTCCCATACCGAATTTTGACGATTGTCAGGATCGACTTCAATCATTTTTAGAATGCAAGCATCCAGCTGATCTGTTACATTGGAATTAAACTTAGATGGGGGGTAAACATGTGTTTGACTTCGGGGAAGAGCAGGGGAAGGCTGAAGGTTTGATTGTTGCTCCCCCTTCTTTTTCAACGTTAAAGGATCATTTGGATTATACGGGGATGGACGTTTCCTCGTTAACATTTCGTAGAACACTATACCTAAAGAATAGATATCGGTTCGCCCATCTATTTCATTTTTCTTGAATGCAAACCATTGTTCAGGAGAACAGTATCCTGGTGTCCCACCTATCTGTCCTTCTGATGCCACAGTAGTGAGTTCTAATGATTCTCTATCAATAGCATCTCCTTTTACAAGTCCCCAATCCGCTACTTTAATACTTGACTTGGTATCATCAGTGAACATAATATTGTCCGGCTTCAAGTCCCTATGATATACTTCTGAGCTGTGTGCCTGTGCTAATGCATTACAGATGGGCAGGATGATCTTGTTTATCACCCAAGTCGGTTCGAAGACAAAATCCTTATCTTCTTTGAATTTTTGATCCATGTATTTTCTTAACGATCCCCCTTTCAAATACTCCATTATATAATATGGTAGAAATCTGGGAGGATCACCACCTATATTCCAGTAAAGAATAGTGACTATACTAGGATGGTTCAGCTCAGGCAATATCCTAATTTCCCTCTCAAAACGTTCCTTACTAAGATTGTCAATCCTTGTGAGTTCTTTCAGTACACATTTGGTTGTACTAGTCGTAAAGCCACCTTCTTCGTGTTCTACCAGAACTTCATATATTGTACCAAACGAACCGGAGCTAATAGGTCTTATTACCGTGTATTTCAATTCTTAGTTTGTTGTCAATAGAACAACAGATCGTTTACATCATTGTATACAAGGCCAGAAAAAACTGTGGTCCATGAAGCGAACATTTAGTACCTCACAAGGCATTGGTAACACAACATGGTATAGTAGGTTTGAGGGTCGATTATACACAACCTACAACTCACAGCCTACGCTAACGAGGTTATAGTCATAACACCGGGACTAGCCTTAAGATTAATGTTGACTGCTTTCGTGTTCCTTTAACTCTTGACGCGACTTAAATCCCTGACCACAATCATCACAGGAGTAGTATGCGTCTAAGTTAGTGCTGCTTTCATCAGATTTTTCACCTTTGTCTAATCTCTCACTCATATTACATTTACATATGTGGCAAACTATATAATCATGTTCTAGGTACTAACTGCAATAGGCATACGAAAGAGCTTTCAAGAATAAATGTAAATAATGCAAAATCCATGGCGAATATAGCTAGAGAAACAGCGGCATTTTCTGTTTCAGGTAACAGACAAATGAAAGATCACATAAGTTAAGAAATTGAATCCTCAAAAAGATCCGATCCGCGAGCGGCAATAATATCAGTAATTTTTGCTTGAAACCGTAGAAACTTGTTGTTGGAGTACACCGTAGCCTTCTTCACTATTTTTTTGTCATGACATATGCGTCAAAGGTATCAAACCATAATTTAACAATGACAACACATATTGTAATCATTGACAAGCTGTGGAGGGAATATTTGATCTGCGTATTACAGCATTTAAAGACAATTTAAACTGTTTAAATCGCAACGATTATCTCTTCAGTGTCTCTATTAGTTCACAAACACCCGTTTTTTTTGACGGTTTAAATGTGGAACCAGATTTCAGGTAGATACATGGAAAATTAGCTAACATGAATCCAGTCTAACCAACTGATTCACTTAAGTTTCAAATTCCTTCAAAGAATTAGCGGAAATATCGATAAAAACTTGTTTTTCATCACAATGACTTACTCTAGATTTAGGAATTAAATATTCATGTTCTTTCCTATTTTCACCAGCAATCGCAACGATGTTGCCTTTGACGTTGGCAAACACTTTTCCAATTTCTTTGCTCCGAATAATTACTGGAATACGATGAGAGGCATAATTATCTGGATCAAAAGAATTCTTGATGGCTTGCTCTCTACTATCGCTAGTGATAATAGTAGTGTCGCCAGAATATGTCATAACAAAAATTGCTCAAAAAAGTATATAATAGCTTGATATGGAATTGTTTCGACAACCTAAAGTTGAGCAGGCAACCATTAATGCTTTATTGACTCTTACCGTCGCTTCAATTCGGATTTCGACAAAATATATATGTGTTGAGGTAAATCGGTACTATTTTTTGGTTTCTATTGTAGGTGCTGCTCTTTTTGAACCCCGATTTATATGAGAGGATGCACAATAACCACAATAATCTTGAATATTGCCTTTAGTATGACACATACATTCACATTTACTACCTATCGAAAAACTGTTTCTACGTTTCAACTCTGATAATGACCTGCAATCACTGTATAAACAACCACTTATAAACCAATGGAGAATCGTTTTAGCTACC
>JAATVS010000464.1 GCA_014523695.1 Nitrososphaerales archaeon TH5895 | reverse complement strand
GATGCCATGCTTGTTCCCTATATGGATATGGAATCATTTCAATATTAGCCGATATGTTGGGAGGTTCCTTGTACGAATTTCTTTTTATCTCATTGTCTTCGGGATTATACAAGGTAGATTCTTCTTTGGTACAGAAATAAGCTGAGGATGTTCGCAAATCATCAGCTTTCTGTTCTGACGATTGCTTTCGTGCAAATTCAGACTAGCATGATATATTATCACTGAGACTCTTGACTATTTTATTTGTAAAGTTTTCAAGCATCTTTTCATAAAGCCCTTCAGCTTCGACTAATATTGGTTCTTCATCATTTTCTGGTTGTATTGTCGACTGGTTGTAATAGTAAGAATGAAATTTCTGAGGGTCTAATCGCAATAATTCGATAACGGATTGAATAGCCATTCTCAGTAATCGCCTACGATCTGCTAGAACATATTCAACTTGTCCTAGGATTGCTTGTTTGACTTTGTTGTATTCTATGTTGTTATCTCGAAAGTCCTTCACAAAATTCTGTAGCCTTATCTTTTGCAATTCTAGCTTAGCTTTTTCTGCTTTTGATTCTCTTATGGTTAATTGAAGCTGATCCACTGTTGTCTTCATTTCTGAAATCTTGTTGCATAATCGATGGTAATCCTTAGCTGAATTGCTTTTTTCATCTTCTAATGAATCTAATTCAGCTTTGAGTCGATCATATTCTAACCGAACCCTAGGAAGATGTCCATTTGCGATCTTGAGAAGATCTACAACTTCACCGTCACTCATTCCCGAATTCAGAGCTAGTTGGACCAGATTCACGTACGCCCAAGGGTTATCCTTGATCTGTAGGTAAACCTTAGTGAATTCGTAGCATCCAAGTAATATAAAATATTCTTGATGATAACGTAGTGCTTCTTCAGACTTGAGCCCTAGTGTAATAGCCACCTCTAATGGGGTCTTATCTTGAGAGTAAAGTTCAAAGATTCTAGAGGATATCGAAGTAGTTTGGTTTAATCCTACTTTGTTCAAAATAGCCTTGATCGTGTTTGGAGACACCCCGGCCTCTTTTGTAATCTCTCTATAAGTTTTTCCTTTTTCAGATAATGTTATGACAAGAGCCTCTTTTTGCTTTCTATCCATTTTCTATATTATTTGTATCTTGAATGATTTAGTTTTTGCTATCTTCTATTATGATATGATATTAGAATGCTATTTCTTGTAATTGTCAACATCAGATTGGTATCGGAATGAGTTCAATTCAAATTCAGTACATCCAAACACCTATTTCTAGTTCTCTGAGGGTCCTCGTCTATGAGACTCAATAGCTGTTCCTATCACAAAGACATGATCTTGAAGAGAATATTCGACCGGAATCGGGAGGGAAGCTATCTTTCGTTATAATCAAAGTACCTGTGGACATCATGCACGGCTTTATTTTATTTACCATTTGGTGCAACCTGTGAATTGGATTATTACGTTGTACACTTAGGTCTTCGTTCCGTTTACGTGTTACGATTACTAAAACGACCATACCTTAATAGGATACCTTCAACAAACCTAGCCGTTGTGCTTAGCTCACTTGAACTTAGATGGTTTTATAGAGGAACCTTGCCACAGATCGTGAAGGAGTGGTTCGAGATTGATCTTCCGGGTCAGAATCATCTAAATATTGAGACTCCAAGAGAAGACTATTACTTACTTGTAAAGGATTCAGACTCATCGTGGAGTCAAATTGAGTAGGAAGAGACTTGAAATAAAGTAACTCAATAAGTAGTTTGAATATGTATCTAAGGATCTTAAAATCACTGGAAGAGCTGAACATTGGACACGTTGGGAATGGAATGATAGAAGCCCTATATTAGGTTTGGAATCAATCTTAACTAGATTTGACTGGATAAAAATTGAAAAAAGTCTAATACAAAGAAAATACATAATTTCAAGAGATGAATTTATTGAAGTTCGCTTTGCTAACCCCGAATGCCGCATGCGCTATCGAAGTTACTGGATTAATGTTCGATAACAGTTCATGGTGGAGCCTTGCGTTAGAGTATTTCGGGAATGGTGAAGTAGAGGAAAAGCTATCAATAGCTAGTGATGAGCTGCTCTCAAATTTTCCTATCGATAAACCAAAATCGAAAATTCATATGGCTATCCAAGGTGGCTCAGTGTGATTACGGCTTTCAAATAGACTCTCAGAAATTGTTAAACCTAGTGAGGACATATACTATAACGTATTCTGATTATTATTAAAAATGGAGGGTGTGAGCTCAATATTAACCGATCTCAACGAGGGGTCCTAATTACTCTCCCAGTTTGGCTTATTATATTTACTACTTACGAGTAATAAATGATTTATAATCATGTGTAAAAATTTCGATGAAGTTGCCAAACGGATCCTTGCAATATACTAATCTATACTCTTTACCCTCAACAGGACTCCAGAATTCACTATGCTTTGTTCCTCCATTCTGAATAATTTTTTTATTCAAGAATAGGATAGCCCCGATGGGACTTCTTCAACATATGATATATACACCTAACACTATATTCGGTCGCCTAGACCTTTAGTTCACTGGAACAATCTCGTCTGCATGCATTTTATATTCAGATGGTATCTTCATCAAATCTGTAGCTTTCCAAAACTGATGATTCCTCTGAAACATGTAAGCTATTGAAATGTAAGGCGTAAATCCTTCTCATTAAGATTGTCTCTAGGGTGTCTTTTAAGGAAATTTTTGTAGACTAATTAGCTCTACCCAACACTGTTCATCCTATTATTAATCTGGTTTTGACCAGCTAATCTGCTTACAATAATGTAAATTGCATCAACTCGTTTCTTCAATTCTTCTGTCGGATTAAAAATGTCGTTTATGGAATCTATTATTGGCTTCCTGAAGCGTTTATTTTCTTCTACTCTGCAGACAGTATCTGTTCCCATTGCCTTGATATATACACCAAACAGATGATCTAAATGCTTTACCCGGATCTTGATTGCGTTATAGTGTAATAAATCACTGACCTTGATGTCCTTATTTAAGTCGCAGTCAATAAGTTCCCATTCTGAAATATCCTGCACTATTCTCTCATGTTTGTCGTTTAATAGATAAATGAGACCAGCTCTAATCTGTCCGAAGAACGCAATTAGACGAAATCTATCCTGTTCGGTTTCTATTCTATATGGATGATTACTACAGGTTGTGAATATATCCACAGTACCATTGGTATACAGAATATATTCTATCATAGTCGTACCAATAATTTCATGGTGATACTTCCCCTTATTCTTCTTGTGGTATGGAAGATCTAGCTCTGAATAACAGTCTTTGATAATCTTTGTTTTGAATCGTAGATTATGTAAAAATAGAGGAGCTTCTAGAAGTAATGGGAGGACATAATCCTTAAGCGTGTGAATTGTTATATATTCAAAACATTGACTAAGTGGGGCTGCAGCTGCCGATCCCTTTGCTAAGAAAGAATAAGGAGAGATAGGAGAGGAGGGTATCCATATACGTTCATTGGTGTAATTTTGAAGCTTAGCTTTCATTATTTCTGATTTTAGGCAAGTGGGATAGTATTGTTGAGGTCTTGTATTTGCTAGAGTAAATAGGACCCCTGTTCGGACATGGTACTTCAGTGTGTTTTGTGCCTGCCTCTTACTATGAGCTAGTCCTTTTTCAAGTAATATGGTGAATGCGATACCCTTTCCACTACGTCTATAAGATTCCATGGCAATACTTTCAATTTCTTTAGAACACCTGTATGATCTGGAATCTGAAAAACCCTGTACTACAAATGCTAGTGGCTTAATTTTGTCATTAGTTAGTGGTGTACTGTTGAAATTCATCTGTTACGATCTCGGATGAAGGTTGTCGATTCCGTATTGTTCTTGATCCTGTACTTGTCTTTGTGTTAGCACACTAATATCCAAAATCTTTGTTCCTCTAAATTCGACCGCAAAGACATGATCTAGCGAAGAAAACACTAGACCGAAATCAGGAGGAAAGCTATCTTTTGTTATAATTAAAATATCTGTGGAATCATGCACAACTCTTCTTTTTTTTCCCAATTGGTCCAAGGTCTCAATTGCATTATTACGTTGTATAGTTAGGTCTTCATTCTTAGCACGTTCTAGGCTAAGCTGTTCTTCAAGTAACTTAATTTTATTTTGTAATTCATGGACAACATTAACTGATGCACCTTGCTGATTTTCGTCATAGTAGGTACGACTCTCGAATGAGGACATAATGTCCTCATCCAGCTTATCGTTATTGCTATTCTCTTGGTTTCTAATGAGATAATCCTTCCTAGTCTTTGATACATCTTTTGCTGAGGATGGTAGCGCTCTTCGGATGGAACGGGGATCATAACCTAAGTGGGCTAGCCGTTTCCTCATCATTTGGCTGATTTCCTTCACTGAAAAACCTTCTTTTAATCCTAAAGCGAAGGCATCATCGATTAATGTAGTACAGTTCTGGAAGTGTTTCACAATATTATCTAATTTCTGTCTTAATTGTTCAGAGGGCTGCTTAAGTGTCAACTTACTCATGCTTAAGATCTCCCTTTTTATGGCAGCTGCAGCTGCAAGCTATTTGTATTTCTAATCCTAGACCTGCCCAGGCACCGGCACAATCTGTGTGTTGGGAATTACGACAGTAACGACTCACAAAATCAATTGTATTCCTCCCTGCCGTCTTCAATTTTAGGAAGTCCCTTCCTGCTTTGAGTTATTGTTATCCAATTCATCGATGATACGTGAAATTAGCTCTGAAAATGACTCTCCAAAGAAACCTTTCTTTTTTAGACGGAGAAATGTTGTATGATTTATCGTAAGGCTATGCCTTACACTCTTTGTACCCATAGTTGTGCTTTATCAAAATAGAGTTTAAAAATAAAAGTGAAAAAGTTACATTGGTAACAAAGCTCCTGAACACGGATATATACACCTAACATTACGTTCAGTCGCCTAGACCCTCTTTCTCATACTATATTATTCTAGAACTATAGTACATATGAATTGACCTCCCAGCAAAATCTCGTACTGCATACTGCCATCTATATTCCATCTGACCCGCTGGTATCTTCGTTGAATCTATAGCTTTCCCAAACTAACGAATGAGGATTATTGGTTCTCCAGAGGTTTAAATTGCCCGGAATCAATAAGTGACTGAATTAATCTTTCAAATTGCTCTTGCTTTTTTGTCATATCTTCGATCCTTCTGTCCTTATCTTGTTCTAGTTCTAACGTCTCACTATAAGCACCATATGTTAATACCATTCTGCACTTAACGCAAAATTTCTGGTCTGGTCTGTTTTGTTCGTTACAATTGGGACATTGTTTTGGTTTCAAGATATTCACTTCTTCATTATTCTTCGGTAAAATTCCATACTCTTGCAATATACTGTTATTACTCACATTACTAAAATAATGTACATATTTTTGGTGCATATTGGATCTAGGACTCCAACCAGCATGTTGTCTTAATGTGGATTCTCTAAGAAACCTACTCTTTTCAGTCAATGCACTATGCCTTCTGATATATGAATTCCAAGGTTTTTTTAGTAGCTCTCTTATCTTATCTTTATCTTCTACAGAAATATCTTTGTCTAGTAGCTTAGGAAAGAATCTTGATTTGTATTTATTATATACACCATTTATACCAAACCTGGTCATGTGACCTGCATAGTTTTTCCTATCTCTACTGCAAATAAGATAGCTGTTGGTATTATTCCTAGTTGGATGGTGGTCTAGCCAGTCCTTGATATATGGAAGTGAATCAATCAAAGGTAAATGTCTGGATCCCGTCTTCCCATTGACAAGACATTCAGCATACTGCTTATCTCCTGCTTTCTTAAATACAATATCCTTAATTTTTAGTCCTAATATCTCATGAGGTCTTGCTGATAAGTCTCTACTAATAGTATGATAACATCTGTCTCTAATACTTGGACAGTATTTTAGGAAAAGCAGATCCTCTTCTTTGGTCCATAAATCTGTAGGTTTGTAAATTGATTCTTCTCTTCTCCTTAACTGTTGTATATTATGTGTGACCTCAGGTTTTGGTCTTTGCCTAGGTTCTAATGTAGGATTGTATAACCATCTAAAAAACTTAGTTAGGATTGTGTGGTATCTGTTGTATGTTCCTATCCATTTATGTAATGGATCTAATTCTTCTGATTTCCTAAATGAAGTAAGATACGAAATGATATCCTGCCTTTCCATTTTTAGGAAAGATTTACCATTGTGAAATTTAGAAAGGCTTCTTAAGATTATTTTAGTGCTGGTCTCGTAACTCTTACTTGGATTGGTCTCTATCTGCATCACTTCCAGGTACTTGCTAATTGTATCTAAGTTGGGATTAGTATTATCCATCTTGTTTTTTGGCTTCCAACCAAAAAAAAATATAAGTAGATGAGACATATAAAGTGTTTCATATGGCAACATCAGATCTCAAGAAAGATCATCTATTTGTAAAAAGATTTGGAGAAGTAATACAGAAATGTTCAGATAAGATTTATGCTGACAAAGATAGTGATATCTTGCTTGAAGATCTTGAGATT
>JAATVS010000463.1 GCA_014523695.1 Nitrososphaerales archaeon TH5895 | reverse complement strand
TAAAACTACTTTACCTATTGCAGCTTTTTTCGTATCGTGCAAAACTTTCACTAGCAGAGAATAGGCTTTGTCTTGAACGGTTGGTGCAGGATTAGCCTTTGCTTTCTTTCTGCTTCTCTTATCTGAGGAGTCAGGAGCGACGTAGTAGCTCTTTTCCACAAACAGCGGGTCAAGTTCTTGTTCGTCGATAAATTCTTTGATGTTTATGGTCCTTGTACTTTCCACAGCAATTTTTTCTAAATCTTGTGTTTCAATTACTACGTACTGATCCTTTGCGATCTCATATCCCTTTTTTATTTCAGAAAAATCAACTTCCCTTTCTTCGACCGGGCACCATTTCTTGTATCGTATCCTATGTCCCTCTTTATCAAGTTGATTAAACGAAAAATCCTTTGAAGTATCGATCGTAGTATAAAGCTTGACAGGAACATTGACTAGTCCAAACGAGATGCTGCCTGTCCATATAGTGGAGACCAATAATATCAAACTAATTTGATCCTTAAATTTAATAAATTCAGCTGTACATTTCTAGGGTTCTTCCTTCAGCGGATAAAATTGTGGAAAACGATTAGTATATAATCTTTAATAACAAAATTACAGAAAAATATTTGCAGAGCCATGCATGAATAAAAGGGGCTTGAATTGAATTTCATTATCGGGCATCAGGGTTGGCGGTTCACTTAAATTCATCAGCCATGGGTTATGCATTCGTAACAGTAATCGAAACAGACAGATATTCTATCATCTACTGAAATAGAAAATTGGACTGCTGCTAATATACATTATGCAGTAACTTTATCGATACTGCAGCTCAAAATGTTACCTCGCTGGTAGAGGGTATACCAAAAAGAAAGATTACAAATGATGAAAATACGACTTCAACCAAACCGGAACGACAAACGACACGTCAAATTAGTTAGATGCAGGATGCTTATTAGGAGTTAGAACAAAAGCGATGATTAAGTATAGAAAAAATCTCAGTAATTCGGCTACTTAATTATGGTATGTGGATAGAAGTAGCCAAAATATTTCACATTATAAAGCATTTCTGAAACTTAAAGTCAATTGATACCGAGAAAATACTTTCTTAGACTAACATATTGCGATGATGGACCTCATTACTCATTGCGTCCTACTAAGTCCAAAGTCATATACTCAATTAATGGCATCATTGATAAGCGCTATTTCATGGTAATTAATAAGTTGTAATGATTAAATAGTATAAGTAGCAAGGACCAGCTGATCTCTCTCCATGTATGAAGATGCTTATGTTTATGATTCAGTTGGGAAAAGAATTGGTAAGGTGTCAAGAGTTATTAATTCAGATTACATTATAGTAAGAAAAAAAGGGCTTATATCAGACGAAGAATTTCAAATACCCGTGAGTTGTGTCTCCCATTTCAATTCTTCAGATGATCATCTTTCTATCACGCTAACTATAGATCAATCATCTCTAAAGCATGGGTTTGAGATTATCAGTGGTGGTAGTGGCGGCGCAATTCCGTCTACTCATGAGCCGGAGCTTATCCCAACTTCAAAGGAAACTATACGCTATACAGTAGACGAAACGCATCATGGGAACAATCAATCTAATCTAAACGATAATACCTTTGCTAATTCCTCCTCCTACATGACTGATCGATTGCCTCAAGATTCGTCTTTTATATGTGATATGTGTACGAAAAGACTGGATAACCAAGAAAAACTGCGAGCACATAGAATGTCAGAGCATAATACTGCCATAGATGTGTGACTTACGCATCCAAAGGACAGAACTAATATCACGGGTGGCTTTGGTTGTCTAATTTGGATATTGTAGTGGTAATTTGCTGCAGTTCACTTACTGTCGACAACGACCGTGGATTTGTTCTCATGATGAAATATTAAGAGGCATCTTGGCTGATTACCATATCTTGCCGCTGCGGTTGCCGCAAACGTCCAAATATAATTTGTCTATTAGACTTAATCAAGCCACTGTACGGTTCTATTAATTAACTAAATTAGATTTGGCCCTTTCGTCATGGAACATGATAAGATAACTAATATTGGTGACGACTCAAGCATTCTTAAACTATTATGCCTGGTAGACTCATCGACGGAAATGTCGTTTCCTCGAGTATAAGATCTAGGCTTACAAATCGCATCACCAAATTAAAGGAGAAAGGGATCTCACCATGCCTGGCTACTATCCTCG
>JAATVS010000462.1 GCA_014523695.1 Nitrososphaerales archaeon TH5895 | reverse complement strand
TCGATGTATGGATTGTCATACGATTAATGAAGCGCAGCTCAAAGGTCTGTTATTGAAGAAACCTACAAAATGCGTTAATTGTGCAGAGAAGGAGCTTGAGATGGACCCAGAAAATAGCATCTTTACCGACTTTCAATTGGTACGACTTCAAGAGCTGCCAGAGGATTTGCCGGCAGGTCAATTACCACATTACGTGGAAGTAACTGTTATGGGAGACCTTGTCGATCAGTGTCGTCCCGGCGACAGAATTATGTTAACTGGAATCGTACGAATAGAACAAGAACAAATTGCTCCCCAAATCAGAACCAGTTTATTCAGACTAAGAATGGAAGGGAATAATATCGAATATCTTGGGGGTGGGACTGGCAATAAGGACTCACGCACGATTGAGCGTCTAACTATTAGGAGCGAGGATGAAAGACAAATCATAACTGTATCTAGTAAGCCTGATGCATATGACAAATTGATAGCATCCTTCGCGCCACACGTGTATGGACACGAAGTGATAAAGGAGTCTATATTACTTTTGATCGTTGGTAGTTTAACAAAGAAACTTAGTGACGGATCAACAAGAAGAGGAGATATGAACGTCTTCCTGGTAGGTGACCCAGGTACAGCTAAATCTGAGATGTTAAAGTTTGCTGCAAAGATCGCCCCTCGAGGGCTTTACACGTCAGGAAGAGGATCTACTGCGGCTGGACTAACTGCCGCTGTTATTAGAGACAAATCTGGCATAATGATGCTCGAAGCCGGAGCAGTCGTTTTGGGTGATCAAGGATTGGTTTGCATAGATGAGTTTGACAAGATGAGACCGGAAGATCGGTCTGCGCTGCATGAGGTAATGGAACAGCAAACCTGTTCTGTTGCGAAAGGAGGAATTGTGGCTACGTTGAATGCAAGAACATCTATTTTGTCCGCTGCCAACCCAATGTATGGAAAATACGACCCATTCAAGAATATTACTGAAAACGTTAATCTACCTATCCCCCTTCTTACGAGGTTTGATCTTATTTTCGTGGTTCGGGATACTCCGGAAAGAGAAAAGGATAGTAGGGTTGCAAGCCATATTTTGGAAATTCATAGAGACGCTAACCGAGCCGCTCAACCCGCGATTGATACAGAACTACTTAGTAAATATCTTGCGTATGCAAAGCAAATCGAACCTGCATTGTCGAATGAAGCAATGGAAATTATTAAAGACTATTACATGAAAATGCGAAATGTAGAGGCTGAGGGAATGATCACTGTTACTCCCAGGCAGCTTGAAGGACTCGTGAGGCTAGCTACAGCTCGAGCTCGATTATTGTTAAAGGACACAGTGGAGACTGATGACGCAGAACGTGCAATATATTTGGTTCAAAGAATGCTGGAGACGGCTGGCATGGATGTAAATACAGGGAAGGTAGATCTTGGGGTCTTACACGGTAAACCACACAGCGAAGTCTCTAAACTGAAGCTGTTTATAGAGATATTTAATGCTCTTGCAGGCGAAGATAAGAATGACGTAAGTGAAAGAAACTTCATTGACGAGCTCATAAATACTGGAAAATTTTCGGAAGATGAAGCCAAGACATATCTAAGAAAAGCCATGCAAAACGGTCAGATCTTTGAACGAAAAGCAGGATTTTATGCAAAGGCATAAGCTGGCCCTGCAAATTTGTATCCTATTTACTTTAGGATGATTTTTTTGAAAATTCAATGTAGTATGGTTGTCTATTATAGATAGAGGGAAGGTCTGTTCTAACGGCATTTGAGATGTTAGGGGAGAAATGTAAATAATCGGCACATGGGAAGAGATTCTATTTTTAGAGTAAATGTACTTCAAACGACCGTATGTTATTTATGCTAGTGGCTTTTTCTAAATACAATAAACTTGTTTCTACATATGGTATGTACTACTTCCTTGTTTTCAATTCAATTCAAGTGCTTCAATTAGTGAAATAATGACAAATCCAAAAGACAGACAGACATCTTCTGACTTCTGATCCGTATGATGGCTAGAAGCAATGCATAAAATAATCAAACCTATTACATAATGGGAACAGGATATTCGTTATCCAACTAATCTCTGTTCATCTGTAATCTACCTTCATATAAGTAATGTGCGGATAGGTTCATTGAATGGTTGATTTTGTTCCTTAGTCGATATCTTTTTTATATGACAGGTTCTTGCTTGCCAAGTATG
>JAATVS010000461.1 GCA_014523695.1 Nitrososphaerales archaeon TH5895 | reverse complement strand
TTAGAGTTGGAGCAATTCCAGCTTTGACTATCAAATCACTGAAAAAATTGGATGAAGGTTTAGGGCTATTAACCGTATACGGAGATAGTAAAAAGTCAAGATATGTGACATTGGTTACCCCAGAATGCATGTCAACAATTGATGAATATTTAGAACAGAGGCGAAAACAAGGTGAGAAATTAAATGAAAGATCCTGTCTTATCAGGGATAAATACGCCATCTACTCGAAGAGAATAAATACACCCAAATGCCCCCGAGCACCGGCGATTAATAGGCAAATGCGACAGTTAAACCGAAATACCGGTCTTCCATACGAAGAGTTACAACCTGATCATGCCGCGAGAAAATTTTTTGATACGATATTGATAAACTTCGAAGTTGACGGAAAGTTCAAAGAGCTGATGATGGGACATAGCGTTGGGCTGGACGAATTCTATTACGACAAAAATAACGAGGAATCCCGCAAAAAGATTAAGCTCGAATATATGAAAGCTATAGATGCTCTAACAATAAATGATGAATTCAGACTTCGCAAACAGATTGCCGATTATAAAGATAAACTAGAGAATGTGCCAAGAGTAGAGCAACTTCAAGAGCAGCTTGCCAGCAAAATAATTGAACAGGATTCGATTAAAAAAACTGTCGAAAAATTGCAAAGAGAAAAAGATCGATACATTCTAGAAAATGAGACAGAAATGAAATCCATGCGTGAACTATTAAATAGATTTCTACATCTTGCAAAAAATGAACCCCGGATTACGAGCCGTCTGCTCATAAAACCTGAACCTCTAGGGCTCGTCAAATCTCGAAAAAGACTATTCATACCAAAACGAGCTTCAAATATCAATCGAAATTGACTATTCTATTGGCTCGAAATTATCAACCGTCTATACATAGATATTCAATCATTTACTATCGATAGGATCAATGATGTTAGCTTTAAATAACTCAATCTAGCAATACAAAACTACAAACAACAGCTAAATGCAGACTAAAACCAAAAGTTTAGAATGTATATGTCATCGGTGTAAATATCGATGGCAATATCATGGAAACAGCAAATATATTGCGTGCTGTTCCAGGTGTAAGGCTACAATATATCTACCAAAAATGATCCGCCTTATGAAACAAGAGCGGATTGATATCAAATCCAGGTTACCAGACGTTGAAATAAAAAAGAAAAACTCTCTTGATACTCAAGTTCCTAAACCTAGGAACGACACATTTAAAGGCGATTTATGAACGATAGAGAACAAGCTGATGCATCTTCTGAACCTTATACGGTCGATGCTAAACCTGTAGAAATATCAGATGATGAATGGTCGCGCGAAAAAACTATTGATGAACTGCTATGCAATTTGGCATCTGTTGAACAGACGGCCGTTGATGAGAGCGGACAAATCATAACAATACGAAAATATCAGTCCCTCTGTAGAAGACTTGGACGTTTTATTCCTGTAGCAGAACCAACTCCAGAGTATCTCATACATCTTTCAGATCTTAAGCCAGAAGTCAGGGGAGCATTAGAAAAGATTCATCATCCAGAATTGAGGCGGTTGTTAGCCCATCAAGCTGTCTTAAGACTTTTCGAAGCTGTCGGAATTGAGCCGTACATCAGCATTGGACGAAAACTCATCGTCAAGGTAATCGGAGATCAGAATCTGTTTGCATAGAGGAACTTATTCAGAATCTATGACGGTCAGACTCAAACGAAATCGTCATTTAATTGAGATCGAAAGCCCGGATGCGAGTGCGACGTTCTACCCATTAGATATTGACAAAACTTACAATGCCATAATCTCAAAATGTACTGAATTATATCTAGGTTACCAATTCTCAGATACAGAACTTCGAGACATTGACATCCAGCTAACTGAAATCTACAACGATTATGCAGAGGAGAGAGATAAACATAAGGTTAGTGATGCTGAGCATCTAGTATATCTGGCAAAATCTCAAATTAAACAACAATTCAGAGATCAGACGGGAGCATTCTACGCTGTTATTGAACGAAATGGTCATGATGAACTTCTAAAGATGAGCTCTGAGGAATTTAACAGGTACCTCAGCAGACTATATTTTGACTCGGAAACCAAAAACAAAGTCATAACCCAAGTTACTATTAATAATGCAAAGAGGCTACTGGAATCATTTACTACAGAAACTCGGGCATTACATAATCGAATAGCGAAGATTGGGGGTACCATATATTATGACCTAAATAACGAACAGAGACAATGTATCAAGATAACTAAAGATGGCTGGGAGATAGCTGGAAATCCGATCCTCTTTTTGAACGGAGATCCTAATCGAGAACAAGTCCAACCCCGACTTTCATTTGTAGAAGTTGCATCGACCGACCGAAATCGAAGATGGGTTCGAGAGTTAGTCAATAGATTTTTCGTTAAACATGAATACCAACGAATCATTGCAGAAATCTACGTCATAGCACTATTCATACCAGATATTTCGCATCCAATTATACTGCCGACCGGTCCCAGAGCCAGTGGAAAGACATTGTTTTTGAGATCCATTCGACAGATTGTGGATCCAAGACCCTCTTTGGCTTTGGTTGAGAGGCTTCCTCGTGACGACAAAGACAGACGGGTTGCTATTCACAATTCATATTTTGCGTGTTTTGACAATGAAAGTCATCTTAATCCAGATTTGATGGACGAATTATGTACATGGGTAACAGGCATTTCTATGTCTGTTCGTGAGCTATATACAACAGATGAAATGCGTACATTCTCAGCACAGCGAGCCCTCGGTATTACAGGAATCAATATTCCTATCACGAACTCAGATGCCCTAAACCGAGCCTTTATTGTTGACATGGAACCTATTCCGGACGGATTTGATGCGAATTCTGAAAGCAAGCTAATCGCTGAAAACAAATTCCTCGATGAAATTAAAAAGTCGGTCCCTGCTACACTAGCGTACATTTTTGATATCATGGTAAAATGTTTGCAAAGATACGGCGAGATTGAGAGACAGATAAAACCCAATCACAGACTTGCAGATTTTGTTATCTGGGGTGAGGTAATATCTAGAGTAATCGGAAATAAAGATAATGAATTTCTGAAGGCATGGTATCAAAATGTGCAGCAGCAAAACATTAACGTAGTCCAGAACAATCCATTTGCTGGACTTGTTATCGATTACGTTTTAAATTTTCATTACAACCAAACTGAGTTTCAAATAGAACCGATGCAACTATATTTAGATCTTAGGAACCGCTCCGATGAGAGAAAGTTAGATATTAATCGAGCTCAATGGTTCCCACAAAGTCCCGAGTGGATGACGCGTAAAATCCAGGGGTTGACAGAAGATTTGAAAGCTGCGAATATACTAGTTGAGGTTGGTAGAACTAGCAACCGACGATGGATACGATTTAAAAAAATACTAACACATAACGCCTCAATAGACCGTTACTCATCCTAATCTATCTTAGGTATCCGTCAGCAAGCTTTTCATTGCCAAATGAAATCATATGGCAAATCATGCCCGGGAGTTGACTCAAAGCTATCAATAGACCA
>JAATVS010000460.1 GCA_014523695.1 Nitrososphaerales archaeon TH5895 | reverse complement strand
TCTGGGGTGAGGTAATATCTAGAGTAATCGGAAATAAAGATAATGAATTTCTGAAGGCATGGTATCAAAATGTGCAGCAGCAAAACATTAACGTAGTTCAGAACAATCCATTTGCTGGACTTGTTATCGATTACGTTTTAAATTTTCATTACGACCAAACTGAGTTTCAAATAGAGCCGATGCAACTATATTTAGACCTTAGGAACCGCTCCGATGAGAGAAAGTTAGATATTAATCGAGCTCAATGGTTCCCACAAAGTCCCGAGTGGATGACGCGCAAAATCCAGGGGTTGACAGAAGATTTGAAAGCTGCGAATATACTAGTAGAGGTTGGTAGAACTAGCAACCGACGGTGGATACGATTTAAAAAAATACTAACACATAACGCCTCAATAGACCGTTACTCATCCTAATCTATCTTAGGTATCCGCCTGGCGGGCCACGGCTATGACGCTATGACAGCATGACAGCATTTTTCAAAAAAATGGAGGGACTAATTAATCTAATATCATATAGAGAAATAGTTTTCACAAATTGCCGTCACTACTGTCATGCCGTCAGAGGCTCGACCTCAATTTGTGGGTGTCTGACTTTGAAACGGCTATCGACTATCGATAGTCTCCGGAATGGTCATTGTTGAAAAAATGTATCCGCCAAACTGCGCGATCTTTGTCTGAGATTGTGGCCATGAACAGCATCACACAAATATTCGTGAATATGGCGTGACTGAATTTCCCTGATACAATCAATGCAGTGAAATATCTGATTGTTACACTCAAGACAGGGATACAGCCACTCAGTCTGAGACTCGCATGCGCACGCCTTCAGATTCATTGTATCTAAAAATATTAGCTCTCAATTTATTCTACCGGTTGCAACTTTGCTTTAGTCTGTGCACTAGTGGGTCACTAATGAAATTTTACAGCTAGTGTGATGCCATCCCGATGGAAAATCAACACAATTCAAGACCAACAATTCCGTATGTCAGCCGAGACAAAGAAAAAACTGATCGTTGATTGTTGCTATTAATTAAGAGCTCTTGATTCGTTTCCGGAATTGTTCTGCATTCTTTGCGACTTCTTCATTTCATGTTTGTTCTGGGTACCACATTATAGCCGACCGATCAAATGCATGAGTCGTGCCTGCTGCTCATCTTCACCTGTACCTGTAACAGATACTGGAGATACCATTAGCTCGTCTAGACCTGCACTCAGAAGTTCGTTAATTCGCGCAGCAACTTTTTCTTCGTTTCCGGAGATCACTAAATTATCAACAAGAGCATTGGGTACCATCTGATCGGAAGTTACCTGGAATCCTGCATTAGAGAACATTTTGGCATAAAATGGGATCTTGGCGTAGAAATCAAGATATCTGTGTCCTGCTGACAGGACGGAAACCCGATCTTCACTGAGTGCAATAGGTACATGTGCAACCAATTGCGGAGTCGAGCGTCCAACCGATGCCGCTGATGAGCGCATAGCTGGAATTCCTGTGTGAAACAAATATGGAACAGGACATACCCAAGTTAGGGCGCCATCAGCTATTTGTCCAGCTAATTGAAAAGCCATCTTTCCTAATGTTGAAATTAACAGTGGTATCTGCGCCGAACGGACCAATTCGGCTTCAACATTAAAGAAATCTCCGTGATGATTGACTTTTCCATCCCAGAGCGCTGTACGCAAGATTTCAACATATTCACGTAAATGGGCTAATGGATTGCCCTGCTGTAACCCATACATTTTTTCTATAATGAAGCGATGACTAGGACCTATTCCAAGTCGCAATCGGCCAGGTGCTATATCATGTAAAGCCAGAGCCTGCTGAGCTAGGACGAGTGGATGTCGTGGATAGGTTGGCACAATCGATGTTCCAAGATTTACTGAAGATGTTTTTGATGCCGCTGCCGCAAATGTAGTTAATACATCTGGCAAGTTAGGTGGCTGTAACATCCATATCTGCCGTACTCCGACATCTTCTGCTGCAATGATAGTATTAACAGCAGCCGCAGAATTAACACCTTCAACAATGAGTCCTACACGTTCTCGTATTGGACGAGAACTAGAGACAACTGGAGGGTTCTTATTAATAGTCATAGATTCAACTCACGATAAATTCCCATAACTCGCAAGAATAGGACTTCATGATGAGATTCACCAAAAATTACTATTATAACTTTCTAAAGGCACACCCAGACTGGTTAGCTTGCATAGTCTAATTTGATAATGGCGGTGAACTCGGATAGTCCGATAAGATCACGATGATATACTCTCCCTCGGCTCACCGTGGTCTATTGATTATATCGCAATTTGTCAAATTATTGATTCATGCGCAAACACAAACTCATTGAACTTCAGAAAATAATTGAAGAAAGAATTGGATCACTAACCGAAGAGGTAGAGATAGCAACAAACGTGAAACTGAACCCATTATATATAGCCGACCGGAAAGATGAAATTGAATTTTTACGTTGGACAGCAACTGTTATCAACTCAATTTTAAGTCAGGACATTGATCGAAAACAGGTACAATTAGGAACAACCAAGATGCGACTAGAGCTAGCGGATACAATAGAATTTGAAACTATATTACATAGCAGAATTCAAGAGCTAAATTTGAAGCTTAAAGATTCAATTAACTTGAGAGAATCGGACATTTTAACAAATGAAATTGATTTGCTTGAGAGTATCTTGGAACGCCTTTCCGATCTTAAATATGGAGATAAAGCACGAGCCATCGAGATTGCAGAAGCAAACAATGATTTCAAACAAGCAATACGTCTACGAAAGCAGATAATCAAAATTCAAGATACTGAAGATGAAATCAGCGCTCAATGTTCAAATACTAAGTTAAGATGGACATCTTAGTTGGACAAAATC
>JAATVS010000459.1 GCA_014523695.1 Nitrososphaerales archaeon TH5895 | reverse complement strand
GAGAACTGTTAACATAGACATGGTCTTGTTATTCATGTATGATATGGCTAATGGCTTAATGAGATCTTCATTTATGTGAATTCATACTGATAACACTACCAGTTTAATCTCATATCTCTTCTAGTGAATAGTACATAGTGATAACTTAGTTTGGTAACTGGCTTCAAGATATTGATTTCAAATTCAACATTAGTATCAATAGTGTGTACCTGAAATATCATCGACTGTAGTCTCCTAGTAAAATTTATCACTCAGTTAATATAGGTAAATTTACTATATACTTCTGATGTCCCAATTATTCGAAGACTGTATAAGATCATTCTGCATTCGCTGCGAGGATGTAGGACTGGACTGTGATTGCATTATTTATGGAAACACTGCAGAGAAAGTCGCGAATGAGACATTCCTACACATGTATGAATATCATGCAATTAATCCAGAGGAAATGACTACGTCTATGAGATTGAAGATTAAAGAGAATATGCAGATTCATTCTCATAGTTCTTGTCTATCAAAATCGAATTGTACTATCTTTTAGGCGACATTACTATCACTAGATATCATCGCTTGGTTGATCGGATTTCGCTACAGATTTCATATAGCGAATCCGTAAATATGATTTTTTGACAGCATTTAGCACAGATGGAATAACTATGCACGGTGAATGGTGGTTAGAAAATCCTGGGCTATCGATATCATTGTTTTGTATTGCATTTTATCTACTCTACAGAGCACTACGTACTAAAAAACAACATCGATATCATCAACATAGTGACCATAACGATGTACAAAGAGTAATTCTCGGACATAAAATCATAGATACCAGTACAGGTTGGCTGCTGTTTACAGGCTTTATCGCACTAACTGCAATTGGCGCACATTTTCTAGCAGAGTACACATTTCATCTGTATGATACTACACCTATTGACAAATTTACTCATGGATTATCGGGAATGGCCATAACTGCATTAATCTTGAACTTTTATTTGACGAGAAAGAGACAACTGTACTATATCGTTGCAATAGGAGCGTCCTGGATAGCATTTGTTCTATGGGAAGTCTATGAACTCGTAGCAGTAGCGACCGGTCTTGGAGGTGGGTATATCCAGACTGAGCCAATGGATCTTGCAATTGATCTGTGGGTGGATTCATTAGGCGCTTTAGCAGTTTGTTTCCTATATGATGAGTTTAGTCATGACTGAGAATCCTGTTTAGGTCTTAGCAGAGATTCTAATTGACGAATTAGTTTGTGTTGTAACAATAACAAAGATATAATCAAAGGTTCTGCAGGAAATGGGTGGTCGTGATTATTTATGGCTACTGCGTATTTGTAACAATTATTGAGTAGTTTAGTTAATAGAACTTTATCGTCTTCTGACGGAAGTTTGTCTATAAATCCTCTCCATGTCTCTATCTCTTTAGTTAGAACATCCTCGTCGGGGAATAGACTCAACTGATCAGAACGCTCCCAACATCATTTTTTATAATTCAAATTTTGCTGATTCACTTCTCTCTCACGTTGTTTAATGTTCATAAATCAGAGCTTTCCTACGTTAGCTAATCTCGACTCATTATTAATATTCCCTGCAGTAACCTATGGACGGGGAGCGGGGGTCTAATGCACCAAACAGAGGGCTCCCCCCCAGTCTACAAAGTTATCGTGAACAGAGTTCAATATCTTAATAATGACGTAATAAGCTTAGAAGATAAAAAGAGATTTTTGATGGATAAGCTAATACTATGAAATGCTCAATTGTCAGGTCTGGGCAGAGCTATAGATATAAAAAACAAACAGATAAAACGAATGGACAAATAAATGTCGTAACTTGTAACCTACTAGCGTTTAGACAGACAGAACATTAGAATCACTTTGAACAGTGACAGGTTTTATTATGTTAATACATTAGTTCATCCTACCATAATGCCTACTCAACTATGACTTTTAATGAGTTACGGACAGAACACGAATAGCTTCTCAAAACCTGTAGAAACAGGCAAGAGTACACCGTAGATATTACTGACACAGGTAGAGATGGAGACGGTATTGCAAGAATAGGCAGCCGAGTAATTTTTGTAAAAAATGCAAAAGCCGGAGACAAAAACATGAAGATTAAGATTAATTCGGTGGGTAGCAGATTTGCTACTGCAGAGGTAGCAGCAGGACCAACAGGTACGACTTAGGTTTTTATTTATATCAAAGATTAACGCGATTAGAAAGATATTCTCTATCTCATTTTTTGATTTACAATGATCAATATATTCTCCACCAGATTCGAGTGATAGACCTACAAAAGGTTATGTTAGTCTACTAAATATAATAACACTACTTCCAATATTTTTCTAATGGTATGACGTATCCTATCAGATAATATCTCATGTTGTCTATAATATACTGTATTCCATTGGACTGAAGATTACATTTTCAATAGATGGTCGACTGATTCTAAGGCGATAGAATTTTTCAAGGTTCAGTAGATACACAGGTATTATACGTTGGTGGGTTGAATCGTAACGTACAAAAAAGATAGTGTCATTCAAACGAGTTTGGTCATAAGATGAATGTTTGACTATGCGCTGAACCTCTCTTAGATCCAATAGAAAAAATATCAGATATTGGTAAGAGCCTGATATTGCCTAATGCAGATAAACTAAACTCACTTTCATGTTATCAGAAATGAATACCAAATATATGGTAATTGTAGTAGCAATGGCAGTAATGCTCATTGGAGCAACAGCTTTCGCAACAGACAGTGCATTTGCAGGTGGTAAGAAGAAGACTGAGTACAGCCAGGCAACATCTCAAGCCAATGCATGTGGCAACGGATTCCTAGCAGAGAATGTCTTCTGTCAAAACATTGGCTCACAAGTTCAAGGCGATGAAAACGCAGTAGCATTAGACGGCACTCAACAAGCTGAAGACTAACACGCCAATATTACCTAATCTCTTTTTTTATTTTCTGATTCTCGCCAGCCTGAGGCGTTACTATCACAAAAGTTGTAAGGTCAGACTTAATATCATATGATTAATAATTTCTAATTTTACTATCCAGGTCTTACTAAGGCACTAACATATTGTTCATTAACTGATTG
>JAATVS010000458.1 GCA_014523695.1 Nitrososphaerales archaeon TH5895 | reverse complement strand
TGAGAAGGAATTTGGAGATATCATGACTCAAATAAATCCCAGTGATAGTCACGAACCAGATTCCGGGACCAACAATACTGGGCAAGTGGTATCTGATGGAAAAATCAAATCATTATCATCATCAAATACGCCTGTACATAAAAGGATTTTAGTTGTAGACGACAATTCTGATATTGCCTTTACTTTAAAGATAGGATTAGAAGATAGCGATCAGAATATGCAAGTTCATAGTTTTGATAATCCGATAACCGCGTTGTTGGCATTTAAACCTGATTTCTACGACCTATTACTCATAGACGTTAACATGCCGCTGATGGATGGTTTTCAGTTGACACACAAATTATTGCAGAAGGATATCAATGTCAGGGTGTGTTTCATGACTTCAGGAGAAATAAATATGGAAGCGGCAAGGGAAGTGCATCCGCTAAAGAGCATAGGTTGCTTCATCAAGAAACCCATATCTACAGAGCAACTGGTGAAACGCGTCAGGGCTGAATTAGAATAGATTAGAAGCCTAACTGTGAAAAGGTGGTAACTCCTAACTAATCTACTTGGATTATACTACCACAACAGTTGTGGTACTAATGACTAGTATTGATCTTAATTACTGAAATGACTCTTTCCCGGAACCAAGAAGACTTCAATCTACTATTTTGAATGCAATATGATACAAATGAGTTGATATGTAGGCCAAAGATTTGGGTACCAATGGATTGAATACAACATTGGGGGATGGGTACCCAATTTGTTGTTAGGGGGGCTTAATTTACAATAATGGCATGTTCCGTGTCCATAATGGAGAAATTGTGAATTCGCAAAATGGAAGTCAAAAAAATAGGTGATCCAGGTAGGACCATACTTGTAATCTATCCTTGCTTAAAAACAGCTAAGCTAACAGCAGCAGACATGAATTAATATTTGTTCGTATATACTACGTTCTGTGTTTCAATCGGACAGTGGTTTATTACGGTATTATCTCTACGCTCTAAAATCAAAGGTCTTTAAACCTTCTCAACCTATCACCTTGAGACACGTCAAACGGTATAGTTACTACAAGTGGGATAGCCCAGCAATATCCGATGACTTTTTACCGCTATCTTTACTATGGGTTTGCAAATTAGCAGGCGCTTATTTGGTTCACCTAATTAATTTTAAGAATATGGCATCCCTCATATCTCTCAATAAGGCGTATTGTACAGAGGGGTTCTAGACTTAGGATAACATAAAAAAGTCAATTTACTGCGTATATTTCAACCCTGAGAGCAACCATTCTGTAGTAGAGTGGAGGCAAAAAATTTCACTACGTTACTATCTTTGAGTATGGTGCCTATATTTGCAAGACTAATCTTGTAGTTAATCCCCCTAATAAGGTCGATAATTTTGTCCTTAACGACAAGCATATCAGCAAATGATGCGATTTTTTATTGTTAATGTCGCAAAATGTCAACTGTGATGTATCAACCACAAAATCGAAAAGAATGAGATGGATCGGCTGGCAACTTCTGCGTCGTCATAAATGAATCCCTCCTCCACTTCTGTAGTATTCGTTCTTGAAGATATAAGTTCAATAATTAAGGAGTAACGCCTAGAACATGTGCTACTGTTTCATATGGTATCAAATATTGACGATATACCATCGTTTAGGTCCCCCCGATGCTGGTCGTATCAGTATCGAAAGTAGATCTAGCTGATATAGGATCGGAATCATAAACATTGAAAAATAAGCAAGATCGGAAACTATTGTTTAGCCCAACCATCAATATAGGGTTATTCATTGTTATAACAATCTATTAAGCTGTATACATACTTCTTTCAAGGATTGAGAAGATTCATGCTATGATGGCTGCACGAATGCAAGCTAGTCGAACTTTGAAAGGTAGAGATATTGCATTCAAAGTGTATTTACAGAGGGACCAAAACTATATTAGTATGTATTCACAAATCCACATATGCTAAAGATAGCTTTATCGATTATGTCCGCACTAGCTACGAGAAAAATGAGGATCTATACACGCACCAATATCGAATGCCCTCGCCATAATTGAAAGTACACTTACGTATAGATAATCAAGTTAGCCTGAGTTGGACAGTTGAATGCTTGGAATATAGATTTTCATGGACAGCTCCAACCTAGTTTCTTTGCATAAATGCTCTGTTGTTAATGTTGTCCTCTCGCATACTTCTTGCTCTTATCAATCTCAGATAACACCTCATTAATATAGTCTTTAATATCCTCCTCTTCCAAAGATGGTCGTATACCTGATTCGTTCTCCATGTCTCCTGACATTCTTTGTGTCAGTTGGACCACTTTTTTCTGAATCTGCTGTTCCATTTGTGATAGACCAATCTTATGGAGAAAGGTTGATTGATCTCTGAGGGTTTCTCTAATATTCTGGCGTAATTTTACGTCCTGGGCAAGTGATATAGCAACTGAATATATTCCGATCAATAGTAGTGTAGATGATAGCCCCAGAAAGCCAGTTGTAGCAAGTCCAAATGGTGGATACGGTGCGACGCTCAATAAAACAGCTTGATTTGAAGTAAAGAATAAGGCCAAACCATACCCCGAAATAAATAATGCGCTTCTTAATTGACTATTTAATATTTTTTTACCGGTGCTCCAAAATGCTATACCGAAAAGAATTCCTCCTACCGGTTTGGTCGCTACAAAAAATAATGTATATAGGATGCTGAAGTAAATTGGAGCAGCGAGTCGATAATCAAGAAGAAATTCTAGAAGAAGGGGCTGAAATTGCAAAATGAAATAGATGAGAGGTATACTCACAAAAATCCAATACTTTATCTACTAACTTAAACCGATCTATTCTTAATATTGCTATCTTCATAATTATTAACTACTATAGGGGCCGAGTATGAACTAAGGATATCCATAACTAGATTTCCTGGATTCGGAAACTAAGAAATCCTTTGCCACCGTCCTGCGAATTAAGGACCAATGCTTTGATAGTTATTGAGAGTTTTGACGAATATAAAAATTCATATAATAACTGAGAATGTATAATACAGACATTCCCTTTCGAAGACCAGAAGTCTTGGGAAAGCACTTTGGATCAATAATGGTAGTGGATGACGAAATCGATATAGCTCGTTTATTTCAACTATATCTGGAGGATTCTGGCTACCAGGTTAAGGTATATAATGATCCTTTGAAGGCTTTGTCTGAGTTTGAATCTGGGAAATATGATCTTATCCTCCTAGATGTGAGAATGCCACGAATGAATGGTTTCATGCTATATCGAAGCTTGAAGCGGCTTGACATTAACTGTAAGGTTTGTTTCATAACCGCGTTCGAAACCTATTACAAATCTCTGAAAGAGTTCTTTCCGCATTTGGATGTCAGCTGCTATATTCAGAAGCCAGTTACCAGAGAAAAACTGCTGGATTTTATAGAAAAGGAGCTTATATCTTGAAATGAGCATTCCGCGAATTTTTGTGCCCCCCACTTCGACATTGAAGAGTAATTATTTTCTCATTTCCTTACCTTAGTTAGGATTTCTATAACGATAAGGGGCTAATATTATGTCAGTTTCCCCTAACCCAGCAACAATATTAAATACTTGCTCATATCAGGTTATTAATTGCAAAGAACCTTCGCAGCTTCGAATCTTCTGATAGGCATCATTGAAGAAGTTGATATTCACAAAATAGAGCAACCCAGAATCATGTTTTATGGGGAGGAGCGTAGTACAAACAGTGAACTTGTTAATTCTATCCGGCAGAATGGTCTCCTGCACCCAATTGTGGTGAGAACGAAGGGAAGTTTTTTTGAGATAATTGCTGGCTGTAGACGCTACAGCGCCTGTAGAGTCCTAGGATTACGTAAAATCATATGTCATGTTGTGGAATTGGACGACAAATCCGCATTCGAAGTGTCGCTAACTGAAAATATCCAAAGAAGAAGTCTCGACCCAATTGAAGAGGCAAGGGCTTTTAAAGCCTATGTCGAGCACCTGGGTTGGGGAGGATTGACTGAGTTGGCATCTAAAATTTCAAAGAGTCCTGCATATGTTTGTAAACGAATGGCTCTACTTAACCTCCCTGAAGAGTTATTAGAAAAGGTTCGCAAATACGACGTTAGTCCAAGTACCGCAGAAGAGTTGATTCCACTCAGGGATTCACATGAACAACATCGTATAGCAGATGTAGTCATAAGGGATGGTTATTCATCTCGGGAGGCCAGGAAATTAGTTAGAATAAGCAGAGAATCTGAATCCGATGCCGATGATTTCTTATGCCATCATGACTATATTGTGGATATTGACTTGAATGCGCAGCGATCCTTTGACAAATCAATTACTGCTTTGAAGATTGCAATAAACAAGCTTTCAAGTATTGTCGAATCAGTAGAGGATAACTGGATTGTATATGAAATTTTGATGCAGCATAAGAATATGTTGAATGCACAGATCGATGTGTTGATCAGAGAAAAGAAAAAGCTTCGATGAAGTACTCACAAATCAATATGCATTAAGATATAAACTATAAGGCGAGTCATTGACAACATCAACGGTTCGTATTGCATGCAGCTAGTATGCACAAAGTGAAGTTTGACTTTCATAATCTAATGAATTGATTCGATGAGATGTCGTTAGAATTAAACTTGATATTTGAAAACGGTTCACCTACCCGTCTACAAGATTTAGTTTTGAACAACAATTTCCTAGGAGATACTATGAAGAGAAATATGGATTAGGATAAGCTCACCATCAACATGACTGCTTCTTTCTGTCGAAATCTGTTGCGAAAAGAAATGCTGATGCTATTCCAAAGATAATGCCCTGGCTGCCCAAGATAGCCTCAAAATAACAGGGGTCTTGGTTTGACGGAGTACGGAAGAACATACCAAAGGATTCGGAACATTGTCCTATTGCGATAGATTTGATCAAGTGAATGATCTTCTATTCATTTACAACTATATACATGATGCATGTTTCTAAATTAATTAGTTAATTCTTTAAATTGAGGCCGCTGACTATGAATAGACATTCGTAAGCTATCCGATCGCCATTTATGATTGTCTGCCTATTTTGAATATTTGATGGATGAATTTTAGTTTAGTTCATCGTCATAACTTTCCCTTCTGAACCTAACCCCAACACTAGAAAATCAAAATCAAAATGGATAGAACACCATTCCAGACTAGACGTTCGAAGTACTCATATTGTGATTTGCAAAATCCAAAGTCTAAATCCTATACAGTATTGATCGCAGAAGGTTTCAATGAAATTGATAAGAATATCCCACCAATTCCTTAGCCACGAAGATACTCCTATGGATTAGTAGACCTAAATGCATATACATACTGTACTATGAATTACCAAAATACTTAACTGTATTTCAATCACACAGAATGTCATGGAAACTAAACAATCGTACATAATTGTATTCAAACCGAAGGAAAAGAGAGCGGACAAAAAGACAGACAAGCAAGAGATATTGAGCAAAGCAATCAAGTCGAGAATAGAATTTTTGGACGCGGGAATACTTGACACTATGCCTCGCAGACCAGATACAAGCAAGATTGGTCTTGACGTGAATGAATATGAAGCCCCGATTCTTGTTGTACCTCTAAATAAAGACGAAGTTTCGGCAGTGAGAAGGAATCCAAACGTAGCTAGTGTCGAGAAAGACGCAAGAGAGGTATTCGCATTATACACTGTTGAAGGTCAGGAAGGAGTTACTACTACTGCTGAAACCGTCCCTTGGGGCATTGACAGAATAAGAGCTCCGCTTGCATGGGATCTCACCAAAGGGAAGGGTATAAAGGTCGCCGTCTTGGATTCAGGTATAGATTTCACCCACCCCGATATTGTTCCAAACTACAAGGGTGGAATAAGCTTCGTTACTAATGAAACAAGTCCCAGGGACTTTAATAGACATGGAACTCATGTCGCTGGCACAATCGGGGCAGCCATGAATGATTCTGGCGTAATAGGTGTAGCGCCATCGGCATACCTATATGCCGTGAAAGTTCTTGGCGCCAATGGTTCAGGTAATTGGAGCTGGCTTATAGCAGGATTAGAATGGTGTATCAATAACGGAATCCAGGTGATTAATATGAGTCTCGGAGGATCGTCCGCACCGGCTGCCCTTCAAACAATGTGTGACCTTGCGTGGAATCGAGGGCTAATCCTAGTTGCGGCAGCCGGAAACGAGGATGGTAGCGATACGGGTGACACGGTGGGCTATCCTGCCAAGTATGAATCGGTGATTGCAGTTTCAAACATAACCAATGCCAATACTCTAAGCCCAAGTAGCTCTAGAGGTCCTAAGGTAGAGCTGTGTGCTCCCGGAACAAACGTTCTGTCAACAGTTCCTGCAGGAGGGTTCAGTAGTTTGACTGGAACAAGTATGGCCTCTCCTCATGTGGCTGGAGCGGCAGCACTTGCATTATCTACTCATAGATGGGCACCAGATGAATTAACAAGTAATGTGGCGATCAGGAGGCTACTTGCTTTGAGCGCAGACAACTTGGGGGTTCCTAATCGAGATCGATTATTTGGCTTTGGGAGGGTAGACGCAGAAGAAGCTGCTTTCTCATTGTCTGTACCTTCATCAGTACCAGGGCTGCCATAGAAGGTATCCTTAGTTTCTTTTTAGTCCGAACCTTGACTATCTGAATACAAGAGGAATGAAAACTGCTTCATACAATTTGGCTTATCTAATTTCATAAAAAAACTGAACTCGTTCACAATCAATGGTGTAATTATATCATTCATTCCATTTCAGGATTGTATGCCAGATGCAAGTGGGCCTTTTTCAAGCGTGGACACCTATAATTTTACGCTGCTGAAAGCCAAGGAAATTCTAGAAAATTCATTTTGTCTAGAGAAAGGTGAAACGTTTTAATCAAAACAAGTATAAATTAAATGGATGAATGCCGAGATTAGTAAAGAAGTTCTGGACAAGATAAAGGAAGCGCAGAGGACTAATCCTGAAATGAGACTCCCTGTAATAATTACCCTTGAGCCGAGCTCCGACTCTGATTTCTCAAACCTTGAAAGTGAAGGCTTGGTTGTTGAAAAACCTTTGGCTGCAATAAATGCAGTAGCCGGGACAGTCCCTGCAAATCGTATTGGTAGACTTGCACGACAACCAAGGATAAGAATGATTGAGTATGATGGAGAGGTCAGGGCAATTAAAACTGAGTGATACAAACACAAAGCTTGTATTTCGAAAGTTTGACGCAGCGTTAAAGGTATAAGGAAAAAATGCACCATTTTGAAAAGGGTTAGACAAATTTACGGTTCATCTGCTTCCGATGTGATGATTAAGCCTTTGCGAATTGTAAGAACATGAGTAACTACCAATACATTTATCTATTTTTCATTATGCCTAATAATAGGTAACAAATCTAAATGTCGGCAAAAAATAAGACTTCTAAACCTGGTGGGGGACACAAATCGGTATCGAACAAACCAGAAGAGAGTTTGCGTGCAGAAGAATCGGAATTCTTCGCTGCTGCTTCTGTTTCTGAAGAACCGTCAGAGGGGAAAGATCGTAAGGTATCTAAAGCAAATAAAGGAGGCACAGAAGATGTTCCTGGTCACAAAAAAACATCAATAGAATCAATTTTTACTGCTCCGGATACTTCTATGTTGAGAGATATCGGCGAAGCATCATTTGGAGTTTTTCCAGAAACAGTACACTTGCCTGATGATCGTGCACAGATTACTAATACAGCTGCCTATCCCTGGCGAGTTCATTCATCTCTGCGAATAACGGCAGCTGACAATTCACAATGGATTGGTACAGGATGGTTTATTGGACCTCATACTTTAATGACTGCCGGGCATGTTGTGTATATCAAGAATAGCGGTGTACCCGGGCGTGATGGCTGGGTAAAAAGTATAGCGGTCATGCCAGGGCGTAACGGAAATACACTTCCTTATGGGCAGGTGACTAGCTTTAACTTTAGAGCGGTAACTGGGTGGACAAATGACGGTAACGAAAATTACGACTATGGGGCGATTTTACTTTCGACAGAGCTAGGGAATACCGTTGGTTGGTTTGGTTTTGGTGTGTACACAGACGCCGATCTATTGGCCTCGACTGGTAACATCTCTGGATACCCTGGCGATAAGCCTTCAGGAACACAATGGTACGATTATCACAAAATCGCGAGCGTTAACAGTCGTAAAGTGTACTATGATATTGACACCTATGGCGGACAGAGTGGAAGTGCGGTGTATAGAGTTATCAATGGTGACCGATATGGTATTGCCATTCATGCTTACGGAGGTTCAACCACAAATTCGGGAACCAGGATTAGTACTCCTGTTTGCAACAACATGATAGCATGGAAGGCATAGATTCGGCTTCATTCCTTGGGTTATAATTGGGATTATGGCAGACAAGCCAATCCTAATTTTTGGAAATGTCAAAGATAATAAAGGTACTCCAGTTTCTGAAGCTCGAGTATCGTTTGTTAGCGGTCCGATACCTCTTACAGATATTGCTGCGCTGACTGATAACAAAGGTGGTTTTGTCCTTTCTGCTCCTGTACCAGGAGAATATATGATTGAAGTGGTTGCGGAGGGGTTCATTTCAAAAAGTATCAAAATATCTACTGGCGACAACCGCGAAAAGCGAATTGAGATCAGTCTCTCAGGTAGCGAGGGCGAAGCTCAGAATTATTCTCAATAATTCCCCATCCCATAGTGTTACTCAACTAGGAGTCATTTTCACTTGTCTAAAGTTTTATCGAGTCCCATTATCCATCTACCTCTATTGTAACATGTTGAAACCGCAACCATAACCTGAAGGAGGTGAAGTTCAGAGGTTCGTTCATGATAATATTAATTGACTCTGAATTGGACAACTAAGTGCATTCCCCTAAGAATTTTGCAAACTAATCTTTACTTTGAATTATCCTTATTCATGTGTTTTCAAAGTCGTCTTGCCTGAAATTGATATGCTTACTATACCCTCAGCTTCTACGGTAAAACAAGTTTCTGCAAAGGAGTTTAAGAACTGGAATGAATTTTTGGCAGCCTATCATACTGAACAACCGGGAGGTTTGCGGATCCGACGTTAGCCATAGAGCAAATTCTTTTTGATGCTGCAAATTTATGTCCACATATCGGGGAATGTATAATGATTGATGATCTCGCGATAGAGAGCGTGTGCGAAGCGTCCAATAGAAACGTCAATGCTATCAATACTTGAATTCATTCTAGATAGAGAATCTGCAACAACGTGCACCCTGTTCATACCTCCTTTATCATATTTCTCCAGAATGTGAAGATAAATCTTTACATGGAAAAGTATGAGCCCTTCATTCGTAGCTCCTATTCAGCCAGTGGATTTAAGACTGGCCGTTTGGCTTTAAGAAATGACCAGGCTTTGCTACCTAGCCCATTTAAATGCTAATCGCGAGGATCAATATAAGAACTTACTCAAACATAAGATCCAAAATAATCGAGACTAACTATGGAGCAAATCCTAGCCTGTCGACGGGTATTGAACTAACAGGTTTCTAGGAGCAGAGATCTGTTTACTAATTGAGATCAAATGTTGTCCTAAATTTTGCGCGATGAATGCCTTTCATGCCACACGGTGGTGCAGCGATTACTTTCTTTTTAATTTTTCAAGTATTCAGGTATTGTGAACATCTAAAAACAGCGCCAACAAAATAAATACATCTATTCTTTGGATAAATCCACCCACTATATATTAAATGCCACCTTCCTACAATGCTGCTGAAAATATGCCTGTATTAGCTCTAAATTCCGTGATCAATCGTATTGCATTAGTCACCCTTAACGAACAAATGCATCCATCCATTAATATGTATGACCAATTACAATTCTTGAAACTTCAGAAGCATCGACAACAATTCTTATAAGGAACCGAAGAATTCTACAATAGAAAAGATGGAAGGACAAGAGCTCACCGGATATTACACTTACCGCAGCTTTCTATATAATATGTTACCAACAGTAGGTCACAATGATATGAAGTATGTAGAAGCCGAACTCTTTTTGATAGTACAGGATGATGGTTCAGCTTCTGGGACACTCTCATTTCTTCCAGAACCTGGAGCATCAGATTGGTTACTAATTGACATAACAGGATACGTTAGAAATGTCTCATCTCTGGTTCTACTTGATTTAAAGGGTAAAGGACGAGAGGAGACTAGTATTTCTAATTATAAGTACGAGTTTTTGTGCTCTGTGGCTCATATCTGGGAAGGAGGAACTGGTTTTCGATTGGCCTTAACCGGAACAGTAGTGTTAACCTATGTCCGGGATAGTGTTGAAATACACATAAAGGAAAATGGTGCACAGGCAAATTTTGTCGCAGTTAAAAGGAATTTTCCCGAACCGCGAGATATTTCTGGTGTGTCAATAATCCCAACTGCTTTATCCATGCTTGCATCGAAATCGCATAGGCTCAAGCATGCGGTATGGCACACTATTCGTGTTCGCGGAATATGGTATGGATTAGACGAAAAAAGCAAAACAGAGATACGGAATCTGGGGTGGGGTTTAGAACGACCTCCATTTGATGAGAATAATGACCTTAACCTAAGCAATGGGGCTGGGGAAGACTTTCTTTTCATGCACAGAAAGATGATCGCCATGTTGGTTAAGGAATACAGTTCTCAGGGCATTCCTTTTATTGAAAGTTGGAAATCATTGCCTGAACCTAATACACCCCAGTTCTTCTTTTCAGCGCAGGACGATCCTAATACTACAGGTAAAAAGGTCTACCGTCTAAACTTGTTAAAGTCAGGCAATATGGTGCCACCTGCCTACTTAGTGCCTTCGGGAAATGAGGGTCAAGATACTGCATTTTTAAATCGCTTGAAACTACTGAAGAATCCAGAGTACTTCACTTATGTAATGTTACGCCTTGATAGGATCTTTAAAAATAGAATGTTTCTTGCCAGCATCTCACTTGGTGCACTCGGAAACTTAATTGAATTCGAGATTCATAACCAGATGCACATGCGTTGGTCCAGTATTTCTCGGGATCCAAGATCTGGTGAGCCATTGGAAAGAGACTCCTTTGATTTTGATAATAGATGGGATGATCTAAAATATGATTACCTAGGAGACTTTTATTCGTCACATGTTAATCCCTTATTCTGGAGGTTGCATGGATGGGTAGATGATAGGATAGAGGATTGGTTCAATGCACACGAAGCTCTACATCCTGGTGAGATTGGGCGGTACGAATATCAAGGTGTTCAATGGTTTAAGCCTGGAAAGTGGGTTCAGGCTGCAAAGCCACTTTATTGGCCGGAGCATCATCAGCACTCCCATCACGATCATGGCAGTGAAGGTAATGCCGAAATTAATAATATGCTAAGAATAATGAAAATAATAGAGACTTACCAAAGTCGTCAGGAATTTAAGAACAAGTTAATGCAGCACGTGACGCAATTTGGTCTCATGAGTTTTATGCATGAGATTAGTCCTGAAAGCTAATCCTGCAATCCGATTCTAACCGCAGTTGCGATGCTTTGAATATCACGATTGTCGATACCTGAGATGAGTACTTATTTTTCGGCGTCGAAATTTTTGGTTGAATCTCTTCAATCTGTCTGATACCCCAATTATTAATTCCATTTTCGAATTCTCATCGCCGTATTGACCACCTTTTCGTATTTGATATCACTTTCTAACATTGTCCTTTTTTAACAACTATGAGGGATATGTGAGAAGACATGTCTGATAATAATTTACAGAGTAGATCCTGTTAATTTGGGGTTAGTCATTACTACGAATATTCTTTCGTATTCGATGATTGCATGAATAATGCCAATGCCATTTCTCAGGCCCTTAGTTTTAGGTTTCAGTTTCAGAACTACGCCTAAATGATCCAACCATTTCGTGAAATAGGTCCAGAGATTAATCCCAGACGTCTTTAGTGTTGAGAAAGAGTGCCAGCTTATCAGTTGGGACACTATTTCAGATTTGTCCTGACCGACCTGACTGGACATGGGTCTCCACAGAACCAATATACAAATGAATTCTTACAGACTAACTATACATAATTCCAAAATCAATATGATAATATTGGCCAAATTTTCAAGTTATAAAGTATACAGTGTTAGAATATATGCGTCGTACTAGATACTAAAGGCAGAGAACTTTTAAATGAAACGGATTGTCAGGCACGATGATGATTCATTATAGATTGGGATCGCTTCAAATTGCTATCGTAATAATTTTAATCCTTTCTATAGGGAGGTCGGTCTCGATTGATCTCGTAAATGCACAGATCTCCGAGAGAGAAAAAATGCCAGAAATCAAACAATCATCATTAATCGAATTTTCCGCAATTGATGGTCAAGGAACAAGCATAACTCAAAATGGAACTAGTAGCTCAGACCAAATCACATTTTGGTTCTCGATTAAGAACCCGAATACCAATCTGACGTCAGATATGGCTACGTGTACTGTCACTGGGGAATACCTAGGCCAACAAAAGTATAGGTCTACCTATTTCAATTGTCCAAGTCCTGTGACCTATAGAGGACTTACTGATGGAAAATGGGAATTTAAAGTAGGCAATTTTCAAGGACAATATTCCCCAAGATTTAACTGGCAAATCCAAAGTGACAATGCAACTGAAAACTTGACGCTTATTGCACCCTTCGTTCGCGAAAAATTCATGCCTTCAAACTTAACCGTAGTCACTAATGTTGAAAATAATTGTCAACCAACGACAAGATGTGATGATATTCAGCCCGAGGACTTTACAGTTGACCTATATGAATTCAAGGAGCACTTAAAGAATCCATACACTTGGATCAAATCCTTTCCAGGCTCTGCTGAAGGATGGGTATTCACCTCTCTCCCGCCTTCTACACAATATGATTTTAGACAATACCACGAATCTCTTCCAGATAATACATTAGCAAAGATGAGCTACTCGCCAGGCTGCCAGGGGATAGTCGGCAGTGGGGAAATCTTCTGTGAGATCAAAGCCAAACTCACGACCTTATTGGTCGGCAATGGGGAAGCCAATTCAACAAAAGTACAGTAAATGCGGCTCGGTTTCTTTTTGATTTGTGGGTAATCTACGATTGTTAACGCGGGCGAGTTTACGAAGACACCCATATCGTGAAGGCGGCTCATAACAAGTAAGCTGTGATCCCCATCCATAACTACCAGATTATTATTTTAGTCAACAATAACTCTAGACAATAACTCGAGACAATCACCCTAACTATTAGATCCAGACAGGAAATTTGTGATTTTGCATGTTTTTAAGGAACCTTGACTGATTGTTGAACGACAGTCTTGAGAATATGTAGTTTTCATCAAGATTCCCTCAAAAGTTGACTTACGTTGTACTTCTTGTTGAACTTCATATTCTATACCATTACCGTAAGGTGGTAATTGACCAGCAAAGAATTCCTGAGGAGAAAAATATACTGTCCAGCCTTGGCTGTCTCCATGAAATGGTTCGACATTTTCTGACAAAACATTATCTTCAAAGGTAAATATCTTTATCAAAAAGTCTTCATCTCTTATGCCATCGCATATGGTTCTTGGTTCACAGTTATTTGTGATATTGGTCTCTACCTTCAACAAACCGGGCATATTATTTGCCATGATGTAATTGCTGATCACGCACGTTCGAATTTCTTTCTGTTCTATCGTTCCATGGCAATTATCAGAGAAGGTCGTGTTTATGGATATTAACCTATGATACCTCAAGGTTCGCTCTTGTGAGACATCGTATTGGATTCCCTCTGTCTTTGAGGGAAATAGTTGAATTCCCCAACCCTGGCTATCTCCAGGGATTGGATCTGTTTCATTTCTCAACTTGTTACCTTCAAAGGTAAATATATTAACCACAAAGTCATTGTCTCTGATGCCCTCGCAGAAGCTTCTTGGTTCGCAGTTGTTTATGACTTTGGTTTGGACTATAAGTTTAGCTGGTATCGCTATGATTGTCTTGCTTAAAGCAATTCCATTACCAGCTGGATGTGGAACTGCTAAACCAAGATTACCCGTCTCTGCTGTATCGGAGCTAGTCGATGTTTGTTCAGCTTCACCAGTCCTATTGGCGGCGGGTGCTTCTGCTGTATCGGAGCTAGTCGATGTTTGTTCAGCTTCACCAGTCCTATTGGCGGCGGGTGCTTCTGCTGTATCAAGCAAAGTTGCCGCCAGATTAATTGTACTAATGGGAATACATATAACGAAAGCAAAAAGCAGAGCTGTACTCAACAGTAGGGAATCCAAAATTAAGTGTTTAATGGCCGGTACTTGTTGATAAACATGTATAAGTTCCATTGATTTATCCTCTTCTCAAGCACGATTACAATCTACAATTTGTCTCGCGACGTAAGCGAGTAGCGGGAGGTCAGTTACAAGTAACGCAAATTCTCTCCCACGATACTTAACACGAATCAATAATCAGGCATCTCATACATTCACGTCCCGTATCTTGCTCTTATTCCATTTATATCATCTGGATGTAATCCTGTTCTCGAGTTAGGAACTTTCCACCACATTAATGCAGATGGGTTTTCAGAGTGTGTTAGACCAAGAGCATGGCCTACTTCGTGAGTCATAACCGCCTTCATGTTGACTTGAGCTCTCTGAGACGAATTATCGTTAGTACCCCAAGGCAGGTCACGATCCAAAATAACCTCTATTTGAAATTGACCCCCAACCTTTTTTGGCGGTAGGGTCGTAGCAAACTCGTCATCTCTTGCATCAGGAACTCGCTTCTTCATCACATCAAAGTCTATTACTATATTTCCCAAGAAGTTAGAATCGGTCTGAACAAAATTAAATGGTACATACTTCTTCCATTGGTCGATAGAAAATTGAATCACGTTTGCATCAAACGTTACGCCAGGTTTTCTCTTTCGAAGCGTCCACCGAATAGTTCTGTATGACTTAGGCCAGGCCCAATTACCCCAAAGCTTAAACCCTCTCTTCGTTGTTTGGCTAGCTTGGTCATACTTGCAACCAGGAGTCCATATTACTTCAAGAGTATGCTCGTCTAAGACCCCTGATGCATCTATAGCGTTTGAATTCTGAAATTGAACAAGCGCCACTCTTGTATCATCATCAAAAGAAGAATTTCCTGCAGATTCTTCTTTCAAATACCCCATGCCGACTAGATATCCCTTGAGGAGCTCAACTTGTTCGCCGCTCATCCCTTCTTTAACTCCTACTTCTGTTGGTAGGTTGGCCAATGCGGTACTAAACCTGATAGCACAAGGGGCACTTAATTAACTTTCCCAACTTTACCATGGACAAATCAAGAGAGGAAGGTGACTTCATTTACGCCAATTGATCGTGGAAGACTATTAAATGGGACTATATTACAATCAGTCGATATCTGCTCTACAATAAATCCAGCCGACTGAGTTCGGCCCCTTACACCAGCATCAAAAACTATGTCCCCAGCGACAATCTGATTATTGTTATCTTTGACCTGTATTGGATTTATTGCGGGATTTGCATTGTAGAAAATATTGTGTATCACAAAAGTAACTGATTGCTTATTGTCTAGACCGGCTATGTTTTCAGCATTGAAAGTGCCAACTATGGTATAGCGAGCGTAATCGCTTGGCTCGACTTCAGTACCTGTTAGAACCTGTCCTGCACTTGTCACATTGCCCTCTCTCAGGGTACATGGTTGAAAGGGGGGATTAATCCTTTGTTGATCAGCTGCTGCTACAAAGGATTTTTCATCCGATGTTCTAGGAGTTTCAGCCCCTATCACCTGCTTACCGTCATGAAAAGGTATTGTTCTGCAGCTTGTGAAGATTCTGCTTACTTCATAGTCGACGCTTTCCCGGTCACCGAAGTTCTGGGGGTTAGCAACTATTGCACCCTTTATGTACAAGTTGTTTGTATTGATTATTTGATTATCAATATCAACGGGTAACTGCAATAGATCGACATACAGTTCTAAACTAACGAATTGGGGAGAGAGGGATACTATTTTTCCCATGTCAGCTTGCCCTTCAATTACGTAAACAGCTTCATCGGTCCCGGCAGGACATCTTCGAAGTGGTGGATTCAAAGCATTTACTTTATCCACTGCTTGTTTACTGTCAAGAGCGAGCCTTGCACCTTCAGCCTGTTTTTGCTGCTCCTCTGCATTTCCCTTATCTGTCAGCGCTGTAGCTTCCTCACCTTCGAATCTCGTTGCGGCCTGTCTTTCTAAGTCAGAGAGGTCAGGATCAGTCTCACTTACAACAAACCACGGAAATTCAGCGGCGCGTCCTACGTTACCTAAGCTATCGATAGTTCTTACTAAAAATACGTGCATT
>JAATVS010000070.1 GCA_014523695.1 Nitrososphaerales archaeon TH5895 | reverse complement strand
GATTTCCATGATCCCAGTAGGCCATAGCAGACCAAACATACCAGAATATCCACAGATTGCTGATAACATACGCGAAGCAATAGATGGAGTTTACTTTGGCGGAAAGGATCCGGGTCAGGCATTACAGGAAAGCGCTATCAAGACAGCAGAAGTCCTCGGCTGGTAATGGTATACCCTTTCAAGCTGGCTATAACATCACTAGATCTTGACTATCCCAAGAAAAAGGGTACGGATAATGAAGTAGCGCCAAAAAACCTATATCTGTTCGAGTGTCAAATATGGCTCAAATCTCCAAGTTACAGCCATATCTTTTTCTCGCGCCATCGTTTGCGATACTTCTTGTATTCCTTATTTTTCCATTATCCTGGAATATCTACATTGCGCTACATGATGTAAGTCTTACTACACTTCTCAAGGAATGGGAATACGTAGGGCTTGAAAACTTTGTTACCCTTTTTGATGATCCAAATTTCTATACATCACTGAAAGTAACTTTAATGTTTGTTGGAGGGTCTGTAGCTTTGCAATTTGGTGTGGGGATATTGATGGCGCTTGTCTTGAACCAGCAGATTCATGGTTCAGGTGTGTATAGAGCTATCCTAATTATACCATGGACAATATCTGCCGTAATAGCTGCATTCTCTTTCAAATTCATTCTTGACGATAATTTCGGTATTCTAAATTATATTCTAAACCAATTGGGCATGGAATCAGTTGGATGGCTTTCAGATCCCAATATAGTAATATGGTCGTTAGTGATCGCAAATACGTGGTATGGTACGCCATTTACTTTGTTATTTTTAACTGCTGGATTACTATCCATAAATCCTTCCTTATATGAGGCAGCTCGAATAGATGGAGCATCTAAAATGCGCTCTCTTTTTCATATTACACTACCATTGTTGAAGCCGTTTATGATAATTAATCTTATTCTAATCACTATGTGGTCAGTAAACCTCTTTGACATACAACTGATAATGACTGGAGGAGGACCTCTATTTTCAAGTACCACCACATCACTATATATGTACAGACAGGCATTTGAATTTGGATTGCTATCTAAGGGCGCTGCCGCAGGTATAATCTTGATCTTGATCAATTTAGCGGTAGCTGTCATTTATGTAAAGTTTCTAAGGAGATAATACTGAGAATGCCAGAAATGAAACAAGACGGAAGCAAAAACGAGAACCAGAAGTTTACTCGCATTTTCAAGTCAGGGGACAAAACAAACCACCAAAGAACCAGTTCAAATCTTGGTGAGAGATTGATACTTTATGGACTAATAGCCATTTTTCTTTTTATTACCTTTTCTCCAATAGTTTGGATATTTTCAACGTCCTTGAAGCAAAATCAAGAAGCAATGAGTTTTCCTCCTAGGTTAGTTCCAGAAGACCCAACCCTTGAGAATTTTATTTTCGTTCTGACTGATCCCACCCTTGTTCAAAGTTTGTCAAATAGCTTTATCGTAAGCATAGGAAGTACACTCTTAAGCGTAACAGTCAGTGCATTAGGAGGTTACGCGTTTGCACGATTTGAATTCAAGGGCAAAAATATGATCATAAGTATTATTCTAGGGCTTTTTATGATTCCTGTTGTTATTAATATAGTACCTCTTTATATAATGCTGGCAGGTTTAGGATTGTTAAATTCCTTATTCGCATTGATGTTAACCTTTCAGATACTCATTATTCCTCTGAATATACTGCTGCTAAAGAGCTATTTTGAAACTATACCCAAAGATCTTGAGGAGAGCGCTCTCCTAGACGGATGCTCAAGGTTAGGTGTATTGCGTAGAATTACTATTCCTCTATCGATGCCTGGATTTGCTATCGCAGCCGTGCTCTCATTTAGATTTGCGTGGAACGAATTCATTTTGGCTGTGGTACTGGCAAATCATCCTGATTCGACGGTCTTTCAGGTTGCATTATACCAATTTATTTCATTATATAGGATAGATTGGGGATATCTAAGCGCGGGAATAACGATTGCTATAATCCCCGTGCTTGTCTTAATGCTAAGTTTTCAGAAAAATATGGTTAGGGGGTTAACATTGGGGGCAATTAGAGGTTAATTAGATGGATTAAGTATGTAATCCTTGTTCAGATTAAAGATGCTGGTGTATGCTACGTGGCTGCTATGCTATCTATAATACATCTGGGTTACATCCAATTATCTACCATCAGCAGCATGTGTTACTATCTAATTCCTGCATCAAATGATATCTCGAAGCTCCAAATTTTATCATGTACATTCTGGGTCCTCAGTATGCACTTGAAGATTTTAGGAAATAGACAATCATTGTGCCTACGTCGATTGACTGATACTTAAGACAGGTGAAAAATCTGGTTTACGGTGTATTGAGTATGCAACTTCTCTGTAAATGCAATACTCGAGCAAACCTATGGCACCTTAATCCGATTTTCAAATCATTATTATTATCATAACCTTGCTAAGGTTGTCCTTCATGGTTGCTAGTCTCATGCCTTTTTTTCCTCGGTTTGCTTCCCGGTGTTTCTCCTTTGTTGTTTAGCTATTCTTGTTTTCCTTGAGTCTCGTTCCAGTTATTGTCCTTCTATCGTAAATCTTATTCTTTCTTCTCTTCCGTGGTAGCCTTTATCTCTTCCTTCTCTTGCATTTGTACTTTCGCTAAAAAAGGACCCCATAAGGACTCAATCCATTGCTGATTCAATTTCTGAAAATGATTGATGTACTGTGTGTATAGATTGTACATGTTTTCATTAACTTTAACCAAATCTCGATACAGGTCATTCATTCTGCTAATGTTTCGTGACGCTTCTTCGAATAACTCATTAAGCTTTTTCATCTTGCTGACATAATCATTGTAGAACTCATTCATGTTTTCGTAACTTTTCACATACTGGTTGTACATATCAATCCAAGACATACACATATACTCACCTTTACATCAAGATAAGGTCATCGGATTACTTATGGCTTGTGCCTTAATTCTAAATCAGTCATAGAATCGAACAAGAAGAAGACCGAATCTGCAGACATCCATCCTAGCTAGTGAGGCTAGCAACTTGATCGAATTAAGCATAAATGTAAAATCTAGTGAGCTACTCTTCTATTTCTGATACCAAGGACCGAATTTAACACAAATATATGTATGTAAATTATAAAGAAGACTTAGAGCTTGGTGGGAAGCCCTGAAATTTATCATCTGATCGTTGAATACGTAGTCCTCATCATAGAAATAATTGTTGGAATTCTTGTAGCCGCGATAGTAATTATTACATTAGGTAATTTGATCAGACTGCTTCTCTCTAAAATACGAAAAGAGCAACGACAGATTTATGTCCGTGAAATAGTCGCCAGAATGTTAAGGGGTCTTCTCATCGCACTAGATTTCTTGATTGCTGCTGATCTACTGCAGACTATTTTAGATCCCACACTGGAAGAAACTGCAGTGTTCGCATTGATAGTAGTTTTGAGAATATTACTAAGTTGGTCCCTCTCAAAAGAGATAGAGATGGGCG
>JAATVS010000457.1 GCA_014523695.1 Nitrososphaerales archaeon TH5895 | reverse complement strand
ATTCGATAACGTGCCCATAATCTTTCCACAGAGCGGTTTGGACAAAATTATGTGGATGATCCAGAGCCAATTTATCTAGTGTCTCCACCAAGCCATACTTTATTAGGGCATGCTCTGTGGCAGTCAGTTTTATCAAAACTATCTTGTAGCCAATCTCAACTAATTGTATCACCGCTTTGATTATAGCCATAAACCGGCGCTTGGTAAGGTTTTCCCTTCTGTGTATATCCACCCTTATCCACTCTTGGCGAACTAAATTATTGTTGTTAGTATATTGCGTTCCTAATACTGGATATATATCAAATATACTTGAGGGAGAACGATTCTTTCGCTTTATTTCGATAGCGTCAACGACCGAATTGCCAACGACGTATATATTCTCTTCAGGATAACCCTCACGTATCAAATTTTGAGCATTAATGGCAGTCGGGGCAAAAAAGTACTGAGTTCCTGCCGAACAGATCCACGTGTCAACCTGTTCTGGGAATGGCTCATCTCTTGTTAAAAACCATTGTTTCTCATCGATCTGTGAATCAACAAAGAATTCAATTTGCTCTGCGGTAGGATCGCTATATCCTAGGTTCTTTATGGTTACCGGGCTCATCGAGCGAAGCCCAGCTTCGTTTTGGGCCACTTTCTGTCCCAGTCCGAAAAGCCAAGATAGAGGAGTTATGCCTGCGACTAACGTATCGCCGTGGACAATCGGAAGGATAGAATTATAGGGATGCATATCCTTGCACATCTTTCCAAAATGTGCAAATTTTAACAACAATTCGCTTGCCTTTTCCATAAGGCTCCCTCTTATCTGCATATTGCACGCCACCATATTCTCGATGCCAAATTCCTTTATTCCATGTCCAAGAACTTCGTCATAGTGCTGACCAGTATCGATAACAAAGGCTGGAACGTTCTCCTTGGCCGCTTCGGCAATTAATGGGGCCTGTTTGTAAAAATCTGGCTTCGTCCCGGTCACGATGGCCAAGATAGGATAGGCAGATTCTATGGATTGTGCAGACTTAAAGGTGTCATAAATTAGTTTTTCATCAAACAGGATAGGGAGATAATTGGTGGTTATTTTATTTGAAGAGTACTTATCATTTAACATTTCTTGTAGTGATTGGCCCCCTCAGAGATACCTATTTTAATATTTTTTTTCCTTCTTGTGATTAAGCTTAACAAAGAAAGTGTAGGTAACAATAAAGGCGATTCGATCCGTTCCTGAATATTCTCCTCTTGGTTTTTCACTTGAATAGTATGAGACAGAACAAAAATATTCAAATTCAAGTCGATTAGATACTGACTGCTTAATAAATCCAAATACTTGCTTCATCAGTGTCACTGAGATATAGTTATTCTGGAATCTTGTGACCTAATTTCGAAAAAGTACGAGATTGGGCAAGAGCATCCCTACAGCGTAGGGGACTAATTGGTAATAGGCAGTAGGATATGCATTACGTAGAATCCAAGAATTATCACGATGCGCTTGGATTATCCTGCAAAAAAACCTCCTTGAACAAGTAGTCTTATTTGTTTACAGGCACAACTATTTCTTGTTGTACCTGTAAATAATAGCATCTCGAATTATTTCAGAGGTATTCCCTCTGCCAAAAATGAGCCGGCTATTATTCACCTTTGGTTCCGGATCCTGAGAGAGAACAAGATCTACGATTTCATCCTTATCAAAGGCACAGAGTTTATTCCAGCCCTGATCCAGCGTTTCAACCCATTCAGTGCTCCTTCTGATTGTAACGCAAGGAACTGAGCAGAGATAAGCTTCTTTTTGAAGTCCTCCTGAATCAGTGACAACCTTGTAAGATTCATGTATTAACCGTAGAAAGTCAACATAGCCCAAAGGTTTTGTTATTGTAACGTTCTCGCAGCCAATCAGCTCTTCGTACAAGCCATAGGATTTCAACAATTTTTCAGTTCTTGGATGTAGGAAATACTACTTGTAAGCAATGGCTCGTGTTGGTGTCTATTGCATGAGGGATATTCTCCCCTGAACTCGAAACCTTCTGCTTTCCAGCAGGTGATGTCGAACCCGTTTCAATTTTCCTTTCTTTCAGCTCCTCGAAGGTCTCTATCATTGTTTTAAGATTTTCGTACGAGTCTGTACTCTCTGCTCTATGCATTGTGAAAAGAATAAAGGATTTCGACTCAAGCCGTAATTCCTTCAATATTGTAGAATTCTTGGAGAATTTCCACGCTTCCTCTACAACTTCTACTGAAATATCCCCTGAATTAATTATCCTTCCGGCCACATGTTCATTCTTCAGATTCCTAACTGCCGTATCAGTTGGGGCAAACAGCATATCACTTGAATGATCAGTTAAGATTCTATTCAGCTCTTCGGCCATTCTACTATCAAAGCTTCTAAGGCCGGCTTCTATATGCGCAACAGGGATATTATTAATCGATGCAGCAAAGGCACCAGCAAAAGTCGAGTTAGTATCTCCATACACAAGGACTAAACTTGGTTTTGATGCGACGCCTACTCCTTCTTCTCCGCGCTCTCGTTGGTTGCATCCAAACTCTATCTCCAGTCTTTTTATCATCTCGCTAGTCTGTTCTCCAGGAGTGGCTGAACCAACTCCAAGATTGCTATCGGGCTCCGGGATACGCAGCTCTTTGAAGAATATGTCCGACATTTCATAGTCATAATGCTGGCCAGTATGAATAATGATATGGTCACAATATTTGGATAGAGATTTGTGAACTGGCGCCAATTTTACAAAGTTCGGCCTGGCACCGACGACGGATACGATCTTCATGCCAATGATAGGAGGTCACTAGTTGTTTATTTCTGGAGTGGTCGAGAAGATGGGCAGCATGAAGGTATCCGTGTTATGACACATAGTGCGGCTTGAGTCTGAGCCCCCCTGCAGTGTAGAGACGAAAGTACAATATATCATCCCTCAAAGACATCATACTGTTCTGTAAAATCCCTAAATATCGGAAGCTTCTTTATCTGATGTCGTAGCCTCTCCTCTTTACCTAATAATCTTGACAATGTCTCAATTGCTTCAAGAATGTGCGGACCATTATTTAGCATTACACATTCTGCGCGCTGTCCCATAATTGCGTCAGCTATTTCAGCACGGCTCCTTAGACCACTCTCAGCCAGGCTTTCCAGTATTTGTGTTGCCAAAATGACAGGAATATGTGCGGCTTCACATAAGCATAGTATATCTTCTTGAATGTATGCCAAATTCTCGAATCCTACTTCAACAGCCAGATCGCCTCTTGCTATTAGGATTGCAAATTTTGGAAGCTCAAGTCCGGCTATTAGCGTCATTCCTAAATTATGAACTGAATCAGAAGTTTCTATCTTTGCAATTATGCCAAAATCTGCACGACCTAGTTTAGATAGTGCTCTATGAAGATCATAGATATCTTGTGGTCCGTGAACGAAACTTAATCCTACGATATCTGCATATTTAGACACAAAATCCAGGTCCTTGATATCCTTTGTAGTTAATGCCGGCAACCTAATAGCTGAATCTGGAAAGTTTATTCCTTTATTAGATTTGATCTTGCCTGGCCTGCCCTTCGGCGATATGATCTCTAGTTCAAGGTACGCCTCATTTGATGATCTCACGATTGCTTCAATTTTTCCGTCGTCCATAAACACTCTATGGCCAACCCGGACATGGTCAAGGATTTCTGGATGCGTACAACTAATAGCTGCCGGTGCATCATCACCATCATCATCATCATCCCAACTATCACTACCAGAGGCATGACCTAACCTTGTATCTTTGTAAAGACGCAGCTTATTTCCAGCTTCTACGTTTAGTTCAATTGGCTGTGCTTTTATCGTTCCTACAGTAAAGGAGCACTTGTCATCTTGATCAGTATCATCTATTTGACATTCTAGTTTTGTTCCTTCATTTAGAAAAGCTGTGTCTTCGATTCCTATCCTCACTCTAGTGGGCCCCGTTCTTTCAAGTACTGTAATGGTGTGTGATCGTTCATCCCGAGCATCCTTGAAGATTATCTTTTGGCCTATCTTTAGGCTACCCAGTCCACCATAATTGGTTTTTGATATTGCTATAACGAAATTAGATGGCGCTCCATCCACCGTCAATAATACTTCCGTTTGGTTTGCCTCACTGTCTAAGTATCCTTCTGAAAAACGGACTGGACGACCATAGATATCCTTTGGAGCAGATATTTGTATGGGCCGAACTTTATGCTCCATTGGGCCTGTTCGAATTTTGGGTCCGGCCAAGTCCATCAAAATGGTACACGTGCTTCCTGAAATTCTTTTCCCTTTTAGGACTAATTGTTCTTCTGCGCCCCGTAAAGTCTCAATTATCAACTTCCATTCTCTTTCTGTGTTACGAGCAAGGTCCATCCCATTCTCAAGTAAATGCTGCATCAATTCATTCTGATAGACATCAGAGGAGTCAAGTGTTACCATAATACGAGTACTTCTTCCTTTTCCTACGGGGCCAAGTAATAATTCACTACGTTCTGTCAATAGTGAGCTGCCCTCGCTTTGCACAGCCCACTCGCATTTGTGGGAGGGGCCGGGATTCCAAAATGCTTGAGAACCCGCTCTATGCCAACAAGTACATGACTCTCTAGTGTTCCTAATGAGGAAAGACCTTCTTCAGCCAATCTTAGTTGTAAATCGGATATATTCTGCTTTCTTAGTGCTAAATAACAGAAAAGGTTATCGCGACTACATAATTTTTCCTTTACTCTCTCATGCTCTTTTTCTCTTAAAGTAGTTTGAAATTTGTCTTTTGCTTGTTGTGCATTGCGTATAATATTGGTATATATCTCATTTAGCAGTTCACCAAGCACTTTGAATTCGTCTACTCTATGAGTATTTGACCCATGGTAGTTCTCTGTAGTCGACAAGATCCAATCGCCTTAAATAAGGGAGTAGGCAGTCTGTATCGCTAACAGTAACAGACGTATCAGGTAACTGTTGCTTTCGAGGCATTGCATCCTGAATCTCATTCCACCAGTATTTTTGGTGTTATGTCTTTTACTGCTATCGATTTTACATTGACAAATTCCCTTATCCCAAATTCGGATAACTCCCTTCCAATACCAGAGAATTTCACTCCCCCAAATGGTAATCTAGGATCCGATCTTACCATTTCATTTACTTTTACCACTCCACTACGCATGTCTCTGGAGAGCCTGATCCCTCTCTCAAAGTTGCTAGTCCATATGCTAGCACCT
>JAATVS010000456.1 GCA_014523695.1 Nitrososphaerales archaeon TH5895 | reverse complement strand
TCCTATAAACGTCCCATTGCCTGAATTCTTTGTGATTATCCTGTACGAGCCGCTCCCCGTATACATTATTCCCTTTGTCCAAATTCGGTGTGGCTAGGCACTTTTGTCCATCAACGTATATCCATAAACTGTTAATGCTGTTAGTCATTTTATCCGAATCTTAACTCCGTAGACATAATTGTCGGCGTGGGCTTACGAATGAGTTGGACCACATATAATTCAAATTCGAGCATTTTTAATCCTGCCTTCTCCTTTTCTTCTTATTACTTCTATATTTCATTCCCCTACTATAACCTCTGTTTCTGTTGTCTGAATAGCTCCCTCTTCCTCCTCCTCCTCCTCTTCCTCCCTCTCTTCTGCTTCCTCCTCCTCCACCCCTTCCTCTTGGTCCTGGACCGAACCTTTCAAAAGGTCGGTTTCTTAAGTTTCGACTGGGTCGTTCAGGAGGGGGTTGACTATATTTCTGTTGAATTTCACTTATTCTCAATTTTAATTTGTCAGCAAGAGAGGGATCTTTTTCACCTCTTCTGTAAAGGTCAATCCTGGCAGCAATGGAAGCCTTGGAGGCCACAGATCTTGCTATTTTTCCTCTTTGCCATCTTGGGGCAGAATGAATGAGAGGATGCTGAAAAAGAATCCCGTGCTTGGGAGTACTAGATCCTGTCTTTAAGGATCGGAATAAAGCTTTTTCTGCACCTAACACTTGGACAGTGCTGGATGAAAGGTATGCAAACTTTTCTAGACTTCCTGCTTTGGCTATCATCCTCGCTCCCACCAACGGGCTCAAAAGTTCCTTCGTATTGGGGGCAATCATCTCCATAGTCCCTTCGATATGGTCGGCAATGATTCTTCTAAGTTCTGTCTGGAGTATCACCTGGTAGGCTAGCTGCTTTATGATTGCCAGATTTTCCGTGGTGATATCCCCGCCTCTGCTCCTTTGGGCAGCCTGAATTATTATTAGTGTCCTTTTTTCGTCCAACCCCAACCGTTCAAGCAGTTCCTTTGTTATGCTAGTCCTAAATCCAGCTTCTCTAACAATATTTGCGTACAAGGACAGACTCTGAATCAGATTATCCAGTTCAGGAAAATGCAGTCCATACCATTCCCTCATTCTTGTGCCGATAGTATTGATGATCTTGTCCAATTCATCTAGAGCGCCTACGGCTTGAATGACATGCAAGTCAAGCTGCTCTGAAGTTTCTTTTATTTTGGATGAAGATAAATCAATTGCAAATTTACGGAGCTCGTGCTGAGCCTGTGTCCTATTAGAAACAAACTTTGCCTTTTCTAAGATCTCCTCCTTTTGCAATAATACCACTCTGAGTTCATCATCGTTCATCAGCGTGCTGCTAATCCCATTCTGTTGAAGAAAGAAATTCAAGCTCTGGTCATTAGCTCTTACGTTTGAGTAATTGCCAATCTTGCCAATAATCTGTCCTAAGCCAGGAAGCCTGCCTCCATTCTTGATTAGTCGATAGGACTCAACTGGATTTACGAACTTTGTCGAACTTGTTATGTTATCTTCTTCATCTACAAGGATGATTCCAAGTTCGCATAATATAACCGAACATTTACCATCCGACATCTAATTATCTACAATGAGTGTGAGGTACAAGGGGATATTAAAAACATATCAGATCCGCCGCATTTAGGAATTTCATAACTGTCGCTTCCGCTGGAGGTTTCATGCCCTATATATGGGATATTCTAGCGATCAACGCATTGAGGTAGTTGTTAGTGAGAGGGACGACTGAAGATCGTGCTACCAAGGGGTAAATTCTTTTTGGCACTTATCTTACTCTGTCCCTAACTATGTCGATCTTGTTAATTTAAAGCATATATCGTCATTTTTTCTATTTTCTTCGGCAAGACCTGAGAGCTAAAAGCTACCACCCACGCAGTTTTACCTTAGATTACAGGTTATTCAACACATTTCAGATAAGTGTTTTTTATATGCCAAAGATCGATTCATTCTTGATCTTGACTATTGAGGCTTTGTTCATCTGGGTTAGCATAGTTCTTAGGGAGTCCCTCACCCTAGATTCCTTGTCGCTGGAGATCAAGAGTACTTCATAAACCAAATCTTGGAATGATATTCCGTTACACATGTTCCAGAGGGAGACGGCTGTGTCACTAACCCGAAATCCTTCGCCCTTGAAATTAATCAAGAGAGGTGTTCCATCCAGATCGTTACTCACAAAACCCCTACGTAGTATGAAAGAATTGGAATCAATTTTTCTATCCCTTAACCTCAGCATTTCGGACCGGCATTTAATCTTGAGCAGAAAGTTATTTAATCATTTGTAGATCAATGACCTTTAACCAATTGCTTGAATAACATTAAACCAGGTTAGCGTAATCGTCTTCATCTTCCTCAACCATCTGATTATCATGGACATCTTCACAACTTTTATCTCTACGTCATTGGCTACTTCCTTGCGTACATCCCCCTTCCATACGATGTATTATGCAATAGACACAAGAAAAGGGGGGGGGCTGACAATGCTTAAATCTGGTTGGAGGGATCTTTAATAATAGAACTAGTTGTCATTTTTTAAGAGGCTATTGAATCATAACAATAATAAAAACCAAAACCAAATCCCTCAAAAGCAGGAGCAAAAAAAACCATTAAAGGTTAATCGTACGATAGTTCTTACTCGGGAATCGGCAGATGGTATAATAACTTTTGCAAAGAGCTGGCATCCAAATGAAGGAATACTAATACTAAGAGGCCAACATCTACATAAAAAAGGCCTGGTACGGATTGATGGGTTGGTCGTACCTCCATTTGCGTCACACGGACCATACTACTCAGGCTTTCCAAATTACGATTTGCCATTTGATCTTTCATACGTGGGGACAGCTCACTCACATCCTGGTGGAACGAATCGTCCATCGCTGCAGGACCTGAACAATTTCTTTGGATTGGTCTCCATCATCGTTAGTTTTCCTTATGATGACAACTGTATTGGTGCATTTGATCGAAATGGAAGATCTCTTGCGTTAATCATATCATAGCACGTCCGAGACTTCAAGCGGTACGCGGGTGGTCAACCAACTTTTGACAATCATAATTTGCTCCTATCTCTACACTTCTCTTATCTCTAGGTGAATCTCACTTTTGATTGGTTGCCCCCTCCTCTGGGATTGGTTACCGACTCAATAGCACTACCAATCAATGCAAAGGATACTCCTGCAGAAGCTATCATGATCCCGGGGGGCAGAATCCACCACCAAAGTCCTCTGGCAGCGGCAGAAGCAGTATTTGCGTCGTGGAGGATGCTTCCCCATGTAGGGATGGAGGGGTCACCTAACCCTATAAAACTCAATGTTGCTTCAGCCAATATCGCAGCAGGTACCGCTAACGCGATACTCGCGAATGTAAGCGGTAAGAGCTGCGGTAAGATGTGCCGCAGTATGATCTTGACATCTCTCTCGCCCATGAGCTTCGAGGCTTCAACATATTGTAAGTTCTTTATTTGCAACGCGAGGCTCCTGGCAACTCTTGCAATCCCACTCCACCCAAAGATAACAAGGAAGAGAGTGATGAGGTAAATGCTACTACCAATAGTGATGGAAAGTATAACCAGGAAAACAAATGTGGGCAGTGATATCACTAAGTCGTTGACCCTCATCAAAGCCTCATCAAATCTTCCTCCTTTGTAACCGGCAAGGAGCCCATATAGCATCCCAATGGTAACAGAAGAGATGGCCGCTGTTAAACCTACAAATAATGCTACAGGGGCTCCCCAAAAAATACCGATGCTCAAGTCTCTGCGTAGATCATCAGTTCCCATTAGACCGTAGACCTTTCCACCCAAAATTACTTTTGTATTTTCTACCCTGTCCGCTGTATCAAAAAGGTAGTACGTAATATTAAACTGATAGTTTCCCCTAAGTACCACTTCCTCATCTAACTGAGAAAATATCATCTTTTGAGGCAAAGATAAGTCAGGGCTATAATCGAAAAGGTTGGTGTATAATTGCAGATTGTCCCTTATAGAATCATCAGTAGAGAAAATCCTAGAGCAGTATT
>JAATVS010000069.1 GCA_014523695.1 Nitrososphaerales archaeon TH5895 | reverse complement strand
CTGAATTGTTTCTGCATTTTGAAGTATAACCGTGCCTCTCTGTCCATTTGATTCCCCTACAATCATAGTCAGAGGTCTTGTCTCGATCTTTGAACGACCCACAGTAACAGTCCTGACTCTTCCACCTTTGCCAATTACTAGGACCTCAGATCCTGATTCTATCTCTGACAGGTACTTTGTCTTCTTGCCAGGGACTAATGTATAGCAGTAAACAGCACCCGCATTAACCCTAAATGGTCTCGGAGACGTAAAGGAAGATCCTTGCGATTCATTATGTATTAGAAAAAGGAAATTGGATCTACTGCCTACCAGGACACCTTCTCCCATATCTAGAATTGAGGCGGTATCAATACATACTCGTTCTCCGATTCCTGCCTCTCTGATTTCTCGTATCTTGAGCATACTAATATTCAAATTAGAAGGATCCAGCATCTTCGTGGCATCCTCTATGTCATTTGGATTCTGAGTTGTCAGTATCACGCCATCCACTCCTAGTTCCAAAACAGAGAAAAGGGTCCGAATCTCTTTGGAACTCGAAGCTGGAGCATAGATCCTTGTTTTCGTCTTTTGCAAGGTAGCTATCACATTCTCCAAAGGTATTATTCTCCAATCCTGCGTGTCTACAATTATAAAGTTCGCACCCGCTTCTGCTGCCTTGAGGATTTCATCTAAATCAGTATTACTTTCTATCTTTTTGTAAAATCCTTTGACTCTCTTAGGATCATGAAACTTTTTCAGTTGCTCAAGCTCCCTAAAAACCACGTAATCGGCTTGGGTTGATTCATACATCGTCTGGACATGTGACCCTTGTATTTGATCAGGATTTGCGTAAACAATATATTGGCTAGGAACAGATTTTAGAAATCGGCTTGGATCGATCTCGTTGAAATCCGGCTTGATAATTAAGACCTTATTTCTATTTGTATGCAGAGATCATTTTCGCCTCTTCAGGGGTCTTTCCGGAGATAACAATCTCGACTAGTGACCTTATCATCATGAAAGGGTCTTTATGCTGAAAAATGTTTCGACCAAATGTAATTCCCTTGGCTCCGGCTTCCATTGCGTCATAACATAACTGCATAATCTCTGAGTCATTGTTTGCCTTAGGACCTCCAGCAATCACTATCGGTACTGGGCAGGATTTTACTACTTGTCTAAACGAGTCAATATCTCCCGTATACACTGTCTTTACCATGTCAGCACCGGCTTCTGCACCTATCCTGGCGGCATGTGCGACGATCCCTGGATCATGTGGATCCTTAATATTTTCGCCTCTAGGATACATCATTGCGATCAATGGGACGCTCCATTCATCGCACTGATCAGAGATGATTCCTAATTTCTGCAGCATCTCAGGTTCTTCTTTGGAACCAATATTCAGATGTATGGATACAGCATCGGCGCCAAGTCTGATGACCTCGGCTACACTACCTATAAGCATCTTTCGGTTTGGAGAAGGTCCTAACACCGTGCTAGCCGAGAGGTGAGCAATTAATCCTATTTTAGGAGGCCTAGGCATCGATTTTATGATGCCTTTATTAATTAAAACACAAGTCAAACCCGCGTCTTGATAATCATAGATGACTCCGTGAACATCCTCCAAGCCAGATATTGGGCCGTTGGTAATTCCATGATCCATAGGAATACACACCATCTTTTCATCCTTCAAGATCCTGTTGAGTCTGATGTCTCTACCAAAGACCATTGTAATAGTTCACTTCCATGACCTACTTAAAAGTGATATGTTCTCTATGGCTCAGACGGCAACTCGTTACTAAATGAGCATATTTCCACAAGACATTTCAATACGACGACTAAATCTAGGGCATTAATAGACCACCCACAGGCGATTTTGTAATGAACTCTGACTAGATATTAGAGTTGGGTACCACTGTATGTTTGCTGACTTGTCTTACTAAGGATTATTGCTTCTCCAGATACTTCAAAAAATATGAGAATTAGAGATGAATAGTTACCTGGCATGAAAGGAATATTGGAAGAATTCATATGTCCATTACTTTAATATAGAAAGTGATAAAAATCAAGAGTTGTCAGATGGATACTAGGAATATAGGTTTAAGGAATATTGAAGTCGCAGATACTAAAATCTGCTCTATTGATGGTGAAAATGGTAAACTCATTTATCGTGGCTATGACATCTTTGATCTGGTCAATCATTCTACTTTTGAAGAAACAGCTTATCTCTTGCTTTTCGGTGACTTGCCAGACAAGGATAATCTTCGAGAGTTTTCTGAGCAATTATCGAGTGCAAGGGATCTTCCACGATCTGTGATCGACAATATGAGGAATAGACCAAAATCAGCCAGACCTATGGATGTGATTCAATCGACCATATCAGAATTGCCAGACTACGATCCTGACATGAATAGCGATGTTAAAGAAGCAAATGTCAAGAGGTCGATAATTCTTATAGCGAAAATTGCAACACTTGTGGCAGCGTGGGGTAGAATCAGAAAGGGATGCGATCCTGTCGAACCGCTT
>JAATVS010000455.1 GCA_014523695.1 Nitrososphaerales archaeon TH5895 | reverse complement strand
TAGTTTTACTATTGTAAGGAATTTTGAAAGATTGATTATTGAAGTACTACGTGTATTAGACAATGCAAAGAAAGAGATCTACTTTGCATCGCGATATCACGACCCACACGTTTCAAGCCTTGTGATTAAGAAGTTTGCCAGCGGTGTCAGGATACACATCATAGATGGAAATCCTGCACAGACCTCTCTTGATTCTAGAATCAATGCTATACTCAGGACGGCGCCTGATAAAGAGACTTATCGACAGGTTTTAAATATGATCCGATCTCCTAGATTTGAGCTATTTAGACTGGAAAATCTTCCTACCAGTTTTATCGTCGTCGATGACAGACAAGTTGTGTATGAGACTGTCAGTTATGTTAATCCGCATGACTTTACGATAGGAATAGCTAACTATGACGATAGCTCTCTTGCTGAAAAATACATCACATATTTCCATCTGCTGAAACAGGATGCAGGGTCTCCGCTATTCTTGGAAGAAACTGCTCGGGCGTCGTCGCGGTAACACGCTAACTTATCGATATCAGTGACAGCAACGCGTAATTGATTGGTAGCACCTGCCAAGAAAATAATCTATTTTTATATTACGTGCGAGATAGTCATTGTTTCACCTTCTATCATTGTATTATTGATCCATTCTCTTCTTCACCATAACAGCAGGCAGCCGACAACTAGCGACAGCTGCAATAGCAAATGAAGTGGCATTGATTTTTTACTGACAGATTCCCTTATGTAATTTTGGTCTTCAATTCGCTTCGACACATTCAATAAGTGAAAAACAACCAGGAGGCATGTTCCGGAGACGATCAAAGGAAGGCCTATTGAGAATGCACCGATTTTATCATTTAAGCTGATAGCGTCGCTTTCAGATGAGGAAAGTGAGGTTACAAAAAGCATCCATGAAGAAATTGCAATGCCTATAGTTATCAGCATAGATAGTCTCACAGTATTTTCCTTTCCAAGTACTATCGGGATTGTCCTTCTACCTGCCTGCTTATCTCCTTTAATATCCCCCAAATCGTTCAATGGAGATGTAACAAAGACCATCATTGCAAGCACAAGGCCCGAAAACATAGGATACAAGAATTGACCTCCCGTTTGAACACTCATCCAGTCAAACATGTTACTAATATCGGTCCCAACATTATCATTCAAGTACATGCTTGCCCCAAGTAACAATGAACAGGCCATAGCAATGCCAATAGCGCAGGTTTTTATGATGAACTTGTCTTTGAGCGAAATCTTTGGGAGCGAGTACAGAACACCAATCAATGCTATTGTTAACGCTAGCATAGTCCCTAATAGGTTGTCTGCAAGAATAGGAACAGAGAGCCCAACTCCGTTCATCAATACGACAAATACTAATGCTTGTCTCTTTGAGACTTTTCCGGACGGTATTGGACGTTTAGTTTTTCCATTGATGCGATCAAGGTCCGCATCAAATAAGTCATTAAGCACATACATACCTGTGATGACCAGAAGCGTAGACATTGGAAGGACCAGATTTATCAGAAAACTTATGCGGTTATCGACTGACCCCAACAGATTGCCTTGAATCTGATCTATGGCAGTTGGTACGCAAAACATCCCGGAGATGGTTGCCAGGGCAAATAACAAACCCCATTTTTTCCTAGAATTAAAGAGAAGAATCTGTGACCTAAGTAGTGGTAATATATCGCGTCCCCCAAATAGAGATTTGTAAATCTGACTTTGCCTGGAATTTTTGGTGTTCTCGATCCGGTGTGTAATTGATAACCATTTTCTACCAGTACTCAAACTTTCTGCGTCCACGGATTGTCTTTTTTTCTTCTTGGGGATAGTAGATTGACTCATTCGAAATCTCGTGGGGTCTTGACACGTAATATAGATAAACACTCTGTCTCCCCGATAGCGTAAATTTTTAGATTTTAGACATCAAGAGCTCGCCCCTGCGTTTGAGTGCAATTCTGCAAGCTTAGAAGACTCTTTGTGACATTTTTCGTGTTCCTGCACGTCTAATTTACAAGATAATGTCTAAAACCATCATATGTACAGCTGAATGTGTAGTACAATTCCATACTCGTACTTTAGATCAGATTCATCAAGTCTCAAGCTTCGAACTAAAGTGATTAACTCGGGAATTCACGAGATAATAATAGTGATGCGAAGAATGCCTTCTGGATCACCAGAGTGTCCTTGAATACCACACGTAATTGAGCCTATGTCAAGATGATTTACATCACCAGGTAACCAAGGAACGGTCGTGATCTTCCGCTTCGAAAAAATTGGGAATATCTCGTTATTCCATATTCCCTACGGACTTCGTAAGAACCTGTGTCACATAGATAGTCCAAATATGAATTCATTCGTGCATACATGCATTCATTCGAACACAAGAGAATTTATCTAAAGTAGTCGCTCCAAATGCAGTGGCTCGATACAGACAGCATCAATATAACCTTGCTCTCGATATTAGGATTTATTATACCCAGTCTATAAAATCAGTAGAAAGATTGACTTAGTAAGTTTTACGTTACTACATATGCAATGGTTGTTGGTACCATAGAAGGGATCTATCTTATATTCTCTAGGCGTGTATCGGAAGTAACAAGAATTATTAATTTACATATAAGCGATGTAAACAAACCCAACATATAAGAGTCACAAAAATGGAAGTCGCTGGACTATAGCTTGTGCTTTTTAATGAGAAGTATAAACCAATCCTTAGGAACTCAACTGAACCCATCAAACTATATTGAATGCGTTACAGGGTCCCATTCGAAAGGGGCTGAGTAACCTCGGTGTTTGTCGATGAAATTGCGGGATAACTTCTGTCTCGGCTTCTTCCTCCATCTGGTCGCCCATTTCGCCAATTCATTGAGGACATATTAAACCTCTTTTGCTTGAGGAGTAAGATGATAATCTAATTTTGGCGGTACCTCTTGGTGGATTTTTTTGGTAACCAATCCTTCACATTCAAGGTAGAATAGTCTCTCAGAAAGGACAGTACTACTTATGCCAAAAAATATCCTCTTCAATTCGTTAAATCGTATGTACTCCGATTTTTTAGTCTGGACAGACTCGATCCTCTGCCTTATACCTCCCATATGTTTACTACCTCGCATTTGTCCGCCCCATATTTCTCCACTAGAGCATTTCTCATATCTTTCTTTTTTGAAAAAAGCAGTCAACCAGTTCTCTTATGATATTGCGAAGTGATATTTACTTTATCTAATAAAAATTAGACGCCCAATCCCTTTTGGACGCTTGTTCGAAGAATAAAAAATAGATAATAATATTCAGCATAATATTTTCTAGTGTAAGAGCAACACTTCTGAACTTAATGGAATAGAAACAATGAAATTGCATGCCCCGCGGGATTTCAGGTATAGAGATTAAGGTAAGAAAGGCAGTTAGATCTGATAAATCTAAGGTCTTGAAATTCTGTATCAACACGTTTCGTTGGGGAGACTACATTCATGAAGTTTGGGATTCTTGGTATTTGGATCAAAGAGGCGTCTTATTAGTAGCTGAAATAACGCCAAAAGGTATTGATCCCAACGACGAAAAGTTGATCAAGACTGCGGGTTCCCCTGAAAACAGATTATCTTCTGTGACAAATCAAGTCGTAGTGGGGGTATCTCATGCCTATGTTTGTCCAAAGGGGAAGCAGATATGGCTTGAAGGTATTAGAATTAATCCTAAATACCGACGTATGGGAATTGCTTCCAAGCTCACATATCACATGATAAAACATGGCAAGGAGATTGGTAGTAATGCTCGAGAAGCAGCCGCAATTACAGCTCAAGGTAATATTGCTTCAAGGCGTATGATGGAGAAGAATGAGTTCCATGAGAAAGCTAAATGAGGTTACCACGCGAGATAGAAGAAAAATGGGCAGGAGGCGAACATTAGTGGTTTAGCGATTAGGAATAATGGCTTTGAAAATAATCAGGGCAATATTTGTGATGATGATATAAACGCAATCTGTGGAAGCAAGAATGTCTCATTT
>JAATVS010000454.1 GCA_014523695.1 Nitrososphaerales archaeon TH5895 | reverse complement strand
TTCCCTTTCGTATTGTAAATGATTTGCATGGTACTTCAAAGTCAGAAATAATAACTCTTGAATTATTCAAGAATGAAGCAGAGAAGGTTCTTAGTCTACTAACCAAGGAAAGGCTACAAGTAGTTGATGAACTAGGGGACCAAGAAAAAGAGCAGATTTATAAAATAATCATGACTCTTGACAATATACAAAAGAAGATAGAAAGAGGAATAGCCAAAAGCCACAAATAAGAATGAAAGCAGTCAATACACTGGCTGATGACGCTATCTAATCTTGCTAATTGAGACCGCCGGCAAAATTGAACTTTGCTGTAACTTTTCTTGGTGGTTCGAAGACCTATATTTTTATGTATAACTGAAATTCGATAGACTAAACATGATCCCGTTACGTAACAATAAATTCATTCCTTTAATTTTAAGGATCGATTTAGCTGACGTATAAATCAATTTCTTTCTCATACTAATCAATTGATGGGATAGTGTAAAAATTCCCGTGTATCAATTTGTATGAGCTTCTTGCTCCAACCTAGCTTCAAGTTGGGAAATCCGCAAACGAACTCAATCCAAAGTTTGAGAAGGGAAACTACTACCATAACGGACCTATTAGTATAGTGCTGCCATACCCTGATACCGCTAATCGTCAACAAGGGATGATGGACATCACAATACTTCTGCTATCACAAATCCACTTGAATTATAGGCATGCATGACGGCCCCAGATGGAATCTGTCCGATCACAAGGACAATACAAAGCACAATTAACAAAAAATTCGATTCAAGGACAAGTTGCTAACTTTTCAATACAAATTGTTCGGGAGAACATATACACATCTTCAGATAAGAGATAAAAAAACACGCGATTTGAAAACTATATCTTGAATTTCACTCAGACAGGTATATTCATGAAAGTATTGACGAGGGTTATTCAAATCATGTGATGGGTATGATGACTAGATGCATAAAACGACCAATTATTTCAAAGTGAAGGAAGGTCTGAACGATTGAAAGGGCAAGAAAATAATAATAAATGTCAGTTTCATATGGTTATTCCTGCAGAAAATGTTCCAAAGGAAGACAGACACTGCTTCCAGAATGGTGTTAGAAATATTTTAGGTCTTGTCGATGGTAACCATGTAGCCCTAGGATTCTGTGAGGAACACTATCATATAGTGAAACAGTTTATTGAGGAGGAGTAGGATGGGAATTAAAAAACAACTACTGTGCAAATGAAGTCATCTGCCTTATCTCCCGACTTCACTACCGAATCTGCTTCTCTACCAATAACGACCACAGAAAAAAGTTGATTCTGATGATGAATGTATTACGATTTGTGAGAATGACAATGACCGGATCTGACGAAAATTGCAGGTTTAAATAACAATGATAAACACCTCAGCGTAATCGAAAATGAGATCAAGAACACGAGAACTTGGTTCCGAAGTCAAAAGTACATCTTTGTAGGGCTAGAAAAATCTATCTCAACGTTACTGACAATTCTTTGAATGAATTTGAGATGCAGATCGCACAGGATGAAGCAAGAAGTGTATCGAACGCTGTCAATTAGTTAACTGAGAATTTGTTCAAGTATTAGATTAATGCAACAAAAGCTGAATAGTTGTTGCTGATAACACCTCTGTTCTAGAGCGTAATTATTATGACGTCTAAAAATGAAACGAAGGAACAAAAACTCAACTTGTTATTAGGATAATTAATGGATTATTCCTATTTCTATATTCGTCCCCTATCTCAGGCAGATTGACTCTTCGTATAGCTGCTATCAGACTCTTGCAAAATGCAATCGTCTTGGGTTTGAACCACAATTTCCAATGTCGCATGTCTTTTCCCATCTCCCACTCGGTAGTCTTGATATAACATAATGAAATACTATGAGAGGAGCGAACATGATCGCGCTCAATACAGAAAGGGTATAATTATGAATGAATAATAAGTACAACGAAATTCCTAGCGCGGTCATTATTTCAATGTACGTGCAAGTGCAAAGCCGTAACGCGATATTTTTAAAATCAATCTTGATCAAGTCTTTTTTTATCATAATGATTTAAGGCCAGAAGTCACATAAATCCATTATTCCAGATTACATCCAAATTTACTCCAAATAGATAAGAATTAGACATTTATATTGATTAATAAATGATAGTGTTACAGTGGCTTTAATATGGCCATAACCATTCCCACTTCGATATTATGCCTACAGAAATGAGATAAAGCTTCCTTAATTCGATTCCATTTGATTTCTTCGGAAGCATATTATTGGACAACTATCTGGCTTGGGGTAGATGTCTCAAAAGCTCATCATTTTGACAGTAGTTGTACTTTTTAAAAAATTTTGATAAAATAATGTATAAATCGTATCGAATGAATTTTGTCCGAAATAATATGTCATAAAATCGGATCCTTTGAAGGTAATACAATTGGATTAATTCAATATTATTGAGTTAACATTATAAATCAATATGCATTAACACTGAATTCTTGGAAATATAATTCATAAACTGTTTTATGAATAGGAAATGTAATCTATAATGACT
>JAATVS010000453.1 GCA_014523695.1 Nitrososphaerales archaeon TH5895 | reverse complement strand
TTCTTTTTCTTTTTAGGTTTTCCAATTTGACCGCGTTTATTGGCAAAAAGGATGCTATCAACTATTTCAGCACTATGGTGTGCATGTCTAAGAGGGCTCGTGACAATTGCATCTGGTACTATATTCATTCTCTTAAGCGCTTTACCTGTACGTTCGATTTCAGCAATACCTGTAGCAGTCAGTGTTTTCTCGTTTATCCCATTTGGGCCCGGACCTAAATTTTTTCCAGAGCCAGATTGTCCGTGCCTTATTAGAAACAGATCCATTTATGAGGTACCATGGTGAGACAAGTAATTCCACGAGTCACTTTTTCTTACTTGCACTCTTCATTCTCCCCTTGTTATTCTTATTCTTTGAACTAGTTCGTCGAGTCTTCTTTTTTTCTGAGCTTGTTATAGGTTTTGTCAATTCAGTATTCTTCCTACCTGCCTTCTTACCCTTCTTGTCCAGCTTCCTCTCCTTCTTACCCTTCTTGTCCAGCTTCCTCTCCTTCTTACCCTTCTTGTCCAGCTTCCTCTCCTTCTTTTTCAATTTCTTCTTTGAAGAGGTTGTTGATTCCTCCGCCTGGGGAGTTCTATCCAATTTATCGTACAATGCTGCCATGCTCTCTTCAATACGTTTTATCGAGTTGTCATTGTCATCTATTTTCTGATTAAATTCCTTCAGAGTCATTTGGATTTCGTCTTGAAGAAGCAGAAAAGATTCATTTGAGTTAGATTGAGTTTCAGTAGCTTCTGCATAATTTTCGGATACAGGATTACTGTCCGCAATCAGATTACCCTGTATTAGAGTCCCGTCAGTCGCCGCTAATTCGTTTATTGTAATATTTTCACTATCCTCTTGAGCGGATTTTGACATGTCAAATTAATTGAAGGCTGTCCTATATATTCCTTATAGGTCTATGTGTTCTATGGTGGATAATTTTATATCAATCGTCTATCGACGGGACAACTGAAACTCCATATTCTAGAGTAGATCTGAAATCTCAATCTTCAATTTATGCAATCCAAAGGTTCAAGCTATAACATTTGTTGTCCTAATGAAAAAACTGTTACTATCTACAGAAATATCTTCATTCACGAATTTTACAAATTCCTCGTACTTGTTCTGTCTTTCCAGGCTTATCTTCTTAAGTACTGAATGGATCTGAGTCGATCTAGTTCTTGTTCCTTTATGCCGCTTTAGATAAGCGATCGTAGTATCATGATCATGAATGATGCCAAGTATATCTTGAACATTCTCTAACTTCTCCATTAATACCGATACATAATCATCCTTCTCACTTCTCTGATCTTTATGGTTATTGTCGGGTAAGAGTTCCAATAGATATCGCAGTTTTTTGCAATCTTTTCTTAATTCATGCAGCTCAATTATTTTTTTGCTGTCATTAGCTACTATGGGAAGATTATGTTCTATTCTGGTCGCAAATCTGCCAATCACTTTACTGAATCTTTTCTTTGATCTCTTATTTGATATCTTGATCTTCTTTGTAAGCTTAGGAACATGCAACTTCCTCAACTCTAATGCAAAAGATATCGCTTCGTTCAGTTTTGTCTTCCTTTGTTTGAATAATGATCCTTCGATAGATTTTATTACATCCTGTTGAGCAGGTTTAGCATCACTAGAAAGTTTTTCGCCAATGATGTCAAAATCTCTGATTTGACTATTAATCCTAAAAAGCTCTTTGCTGTACTTTACATATTCTCTTATTACTTGTTTATTTCGTACCTTCTTTGATGGAAGTGATCTATAACTAGCTTCTAACCTTCTGACGGCTTTGCGAATGTCATGTATGTTCTCTTCATTTGGCTCCTTTATGTAATCATCAAGCTTATTGCTTACTCTTTGGATATTTCGCTCAGATTTGTCCAAATACGTGTCAGAATCAAAGGAATCATGAAGATCATATACAGTAGTCCTTGCCATCTCTATATAATGCATTATAACACCTCATTCGTATTTAATTCATATCAGTCAGCACAATTAAAATTGAAACTGGTTCGGAATTACTAGAAATTATGAGTTTTTCGGTAGGTACCAAAATCCCATTTCAAAACACAACATAACACACTACATAACAAAGCTATGACTATTGTCAGATATTTTGTATTCTTATGCTTATCCGTTGCTTCGTCCGAAAATAGACTCTTCGGTAAATCCCCATTTTATAACTCCGTTTTTGCTGACTCAATATCTTGCTCACGTTGTTGATATATCTCATTCCGTCAATGGTAGGTTCTTTTTTTTTTAGACCCTTAGAATGAGCTACTAAATCCAAATACTGAGAATAGGGCCTCAGGAGAATCGAGGAGCATTTCAAAATATTTCTCTTTGTCATAGTCTTTAGACGATATGAGTTTAGCAGGAGTGATTCTATATAGTGGCTCAGTATGATTTGAATCTGTGTGGACATATTGGATATTATCTCCACGACCAGCAATAACTCCTGAAACGTTCAATCTAGTAGCTGCTGCAACGTGTGGAAATAACTTCTGTACTCTTCTATATTCTGTAGTAGTAACTTGGAGATAACCAAATCTGTAATTTGAACTTTGCCATTCATCAGTTTATTAATGCTTCGAGTGGTACACAAGAGAGCATTCTCGTTTAGCCCCACAATGTTTAATATGTTTTTTCATAGCAGCCTGTGCAAAGAATGGATGACTACTCCTCCTAATTAGTTAGGAGATCCATCCATATTCTTTCGCTTTGGTAGGATTATCCAAGGCAAGGCTACTAGACATGCATTTTTGCTATCGATCTTGTAGCAATTATGAATGCGCTCGACGAGAACAAGATAAGAATGAATATTTCAATATTATTAAATTCGTCTACTTGTGAAAATATTCCGTCCCTTGTTATATTTACTACGTAAGTCAATGGATTAAAATAGGAAGCGATTGATAATGACTCCGGTAGACCCTGTGTGGGATAAAAGGCTGAACTAACAAAGGCAAAAAACAAGAATAGACTGGTATTAATTACGTTATGAGCTTCACTAGTTTTAATCTTCGTAGATAGAATTATCGTAAATGAACCAAAGAATATCGAGCCAAGTACTACTGCACAGAATGTATAGGATAGGCTCCCCATCGTTAAGCTGATATCCTGGAACATTGCAGGGAGTCCAATTAGTATAACAAGTGCAGCGCTGGCCAACCCAACAAGAATGGTTGCTAGAAGGGAAGAGATAACATATTGAATTCTGCTAAACGGCATCGCAAGTAACTGTTGAAACATGCCATTTCTCCTGTCATTCCAAATGATACTACCAGCTATACCACTAGCATTCATGACGTTAAATCCAATCATGCCAGCTGCTATAAAGGAAGTATATGTAATGGATAAAGAGCCTACGACAATTCCTCTATCACCTATTAATGCTGAATATGCTTAACCTACCACGAATATGTAGACGGCTGGAAATGCGACCCGCCAAATCAAGAATACCTTATCAGTCGCAGCGATAAGGTTTCTATATACTAACACAAGTATGTTGCTTATCAAGATCTGGTTTTTGATATACAATGTACAGGCCTTTCTAGGATTGTACAACTGAGTCACTATAATCTTTTATTCCCGTTATGACTCATTTAGAATATTATTCATTGCTTTCTTATTACCAGCCCGCATAGCTTATACTCTAGTACTCTTCTTTTGGCCCATTTTTAGAATATATTTCTTGACGAGATAGTTTATTGCAACTGAAGCACTTCTGGCCAGTGCTAAAAAGCACGGAATGGAAGTGCATGGATATATCGAAGAAACATGGAATGAAGAAGTCGAAAAGAATGCGGAACACTTCCGGAGAGTGATTAAGAGCTCTTATGAGACGGATTACAATGACAATCAGCGTTCATTTTATTGCCCCAGCTGATATAAGTAATCATAAATTTTCACACACGAGCAGTTGGAAATGATTCTTCGTTGCTTAGAGTGCAAGTCCAAAAGTCGAACAGGTTCAGTTAACCCGAGAAAAGTCAGAGATATACACAATCCGTCTGGATAGTTTTTGTACTAACATACTATTGCGTATCCAAGCTCCTTCACAAAGCTTTATCAACCGAAACGTCGATAGTAGTAGTAGTGGAGAAAAGTTACAATTTAGAAGGATCCATGGACGAAATCTTAAGAGAACTAGATGCTGAAAAGGCTCAGATAACTGTTTCAACGGAGATCAGAAGATTCAATAAACCTGTTACAATCGTACAAGGTTTGCAGGATAACAAGGATGTTCTATCGATAACTAAGAACCTGAAGAACAAAATTGGAACCGGAGGTACGTTTAAGGAAGGTAAAATAATGTTGCAGGGAAATCATAAAGGCGAAGTGGCCAAATTTCTTATAGCACTTGGCTTTGATGAAAAGATCATCGCAATTAGGTGACCAATGAACTAAGCCACCAGATGCAAAAATTAATACCTTCAATTTTTATTTGTGTTCCATGTATTATCTGTGGATAGTCTGTAGCATTGTGGATAGGTTTATGTTTGAGTTTGAATGTCTAGTGCTCGGAATCAGATAGTCAAATTGCTAAATTATGTGGTCGGCTTTCGTTCCTTCAGCGGCTCTAATAAATCAACGCAGATCCTCAGAAATAAAACTGACCGCCTAGTCATGTTTATTTTTTAGCCCCCTAAATTAATATAAAATGACTCGACTACCTGACCAAGAACTAGGATAGGAACATGTATCACAACCAACGATATCAATATCTCATTCAAACAAATCCATATGACTTCTAAAATCGAAACTACACGTATTTAGATACGTCTAGATGGTTTCTAATAGGTTTGTAAAGGTTGAGGCAGATGGCAAGATTACAATCGTCAATAGTAATGGAGATCAATTCATTGTACCTACCTGTAGGATAATCTCTGATAATAAGAACCTAGTTGATGATTTTGTGGTGGACATAGAATATCGTGAAATATTACATTATATAGACAATTGATCATCAAACAGTTCGTAACGGAATTACTTGTTGACTGCTATCTAATCCATGACTCTGTTTTTGACCTAAGAAATCTTAAGTGAAACTAATAAGGCATAAATATATCACTATTATTTTTACATGATCTAAATCATACTAAAGATTTCATTTAAGTACCTTAGTCTTTCGTATACGCAATATGCGCTTCTGCCTTGAAACATGGGGTACCAATTACAACAAAATTAAGGAGACATGTATTCTTGCCGAAAAGTTGGGCTACTATGGTTTCTATTACGGGGAGGCCCTAGCTCACATAGATTTGGATTGTTGGACTGTCATATCCAGTTTAATACCTCTTACTAACAAGATAAAGCTGGGACCCGTAATTACTTACTTGTACCCTCAATACCGAAGTATCGCATTATTAGCCAAACAGGCAGCCACTTTTCAAGAGATATCTAATGGAAGACTGGAGTTCAGAACAGGAGCCGGTGCCACTCCGCAGTATGCATTGCAATGGTGGCATCCTTACGGAATAGATTATCCCAAAGAATTTGTAAGGGTATCGATATTAAAAGAAGGTGTTGAGGTTCTCAAAGCGCTATGGAATCAACATCAAGAAGATAATGATGCCTCCCCTTCCACTTATTCTTCCATCCGCTACGATGGAAAGTTCTTTAGTATAAATGGTGCCTCTCCCTTCAAGTCAGATACTGGTGCCAGATTCACTAAAACCAAGATCCCTATTACTATATCCGCAAAGAAACGACTAATGTTACATCTCGCAGCAAAATTTGCAGATATATGGGAAGCCTCTTATCTTTCACCACAAGAATTTAAAGTACTAAATTTCCAATTTGAAAGAATAAACCAGGAACTGGATAATGAAGTCAACAACAATAATTTCCGTAACTACAGAATTAGAACTGGTACTTCTAAATCTATAGAGATAGACGTTATTATCGCTGGTTCTGATACGGAATTAGAATATAAGAAAAGGTTGTTTAGTATGGAGAGAGGTCCTGGCTCATTTAGTCAAATTCTAAAACATGGGTTGATAGGTACACCAGATAAAGTGGCCACACGTGTTAAGGAATATACAGATGTAGGTATTAATCAATTTCTCTTAGCTTTTCATGATCCTTTTGATCTAGGGGCATTAGAATTATTTGCCGACGCCGTTAAAGGAATTTGAGGTTTTCAGTTGATTGTGGCCCCTATCTCCCGTGAATAGAAAGAATGATCACGATAAATTCTGTATTTGTCGTGACTAACGTGTATCGAATCTATTAAAGATAGTTACGAAACCAAATTACTAATTCCGCGTATCTGTATCTCATGTTCCTTCGGAGGTACTACAATATTCATGGTTAGTACCTTTTCATCATTCTTTGTCGTTGTATTTTCGATGAATAGGTCTTTGCCGTCCAGCATTATAACCAAAGGATTCTGACTACCTGAATAATCATAATTAGAAGCAACCTTGATAGCCATTGGACCCCCGTCTGGGTCATAATGCTTTACTCCAAATAACATACTATCGCTCGCACTGTCATATTTTAAGTCCCTAATCGCCACTGGTCCTTCAAGATCGTATCGTACTACTCTATTATCCCCTATTGCTAATTTATTCATTTGAGGATTCATATCAACACCTGCACAACTATAATACTTTATTTGGGATTTGATGGTAAAATCTGGTATAGCAGTAAAGGCTATCTCTTGACCCGGCTCTATGACCGGAATTACGTTGCTCTTCACTGAATCGATCTGGGTTCTGTTCTCATCATGAGCAGATGCATACACAG
>JAATVS010000452.1 GCA_014523695.1 Nitrososphaerales archaeon TH5895 | reverse complement strand
TTTGAAGAGTTGCAGGACGATGAAATCTCTTTATATTGACTAGACCACAAAATGGAACAGAACTTAAATGACATTGACGATATCACTAAGAAATAATCGATTTTTGAAGCGTAAAAAAAAAAGCAATACTCCCCTAATAAACCAGTAGTATACAATACTGCAATCTTTTAAATCACAGAGATGGGTTTATGTGAGAAACCAGGAAATATTCTATTCTAATGGGAAGATTTCTAAAGAGTAAACTAGACAATAGGGAATTCATTTCAACGACCATTGGATTACGCTTATCAAACCATCATATGGTTGTCTCAAACTGCTTCAAGGTTCGACTCATCCTTTGATGACCAGAATGTGCCGCCGGATTCCTTCCAAACTTTGTAGTCAGAAAGAATCTTCTTGTGATCAAAAGCTATATTGCTTTTAATAATCGCTTCTAAATTGATCCATTCTACTTCTGATGCGTCGTCCTGTGCTGACGCTTTCACTGATACGTTATCGGAAGGAATAATTCCCACAAATACCGTTGAAATTAAATGTCCTCGTGGGTCCCTTTTCGAGTCAGAATAAACACCTAGTATATCGACTAAGTGTATGTTTAGGGAAGTTTCTTCATTTGCTTCGCGTCTCGCTGCATCTTCAATCCTTTCCCCTTCATTTACGAATCCCCCGGGTAGCGCCAAGCACCCTTTGTAGGGTTCGTTCTTTCTCCTAATCATTAAGATTCGTGAATTCTGTTCAATGATAACGTCGACCGTTGGAATAGGATTCCTGTGTCGCTCTGTAGACATATAGATCGAAATACCATGTGCATCCTAAATAATCTAGCCTTTTTCTGAATAAACGCATTCAAAATCCTGTAGGTTAACTCGAAAGATTTGGCTGTTCGATTGAAGCATGACGACTATTCACAGCTTCTACGTGAACATCGGCCCGAGGTAGACGAAATCTTATTATCATTATTAAATTGACCTAGCTTGGATCTATAAAAGACCTTATATCTTTGGAAAAAATGATGATCACATGGGCAATCCATTCTCTGATCATAATAATTTAATTATCGAGCAATTTACGAAGCAAGCAATACCGTTTGCGAAAAAATCTAGTCAACACATCGGAGAAGTATTTGAGAAGATCCACTCTTTCGTTCGTCCACATGAAAATGATGTGGTACTTGATGTGGCCTCTGGCACAGGCTCACTCACAGTTGAATTCGCTAAAATCTGTAAGCAAGTAACTGGAATTGACATAACTCCAGCAATGATTGAACAAGCAAAACATCTCCAGAAAATAAATATGTTAGATAACGTAAGATGGGATATTGGGGACATATCAAACCCGTTGCCGTATGAAACGAACTCATTTTCTATTGTCATTACCAAGTTTAGTTTTCATCATTTGTTGAACCCACTTTCAGTGCTGATCGAGATGAATCGAGTTTGTACTATCGGAGGAAAGATTATCGTAGTCGATCCAACACCTGCTCCTGAAAAAGCAGAGATGTATAATCGACTAGAACAATTTCGGGATCCCTCACATGTAAAAGCGTTAACCATTGCTGAATTTGAAGATCTATTTCAGGAGGCGGGAATACCAATTCTGAAAAGAGGCTTTTATAGGATGAGAATTGGACTTGAGGATCAGTTACAGACTTCCTTTCCTGATCCCGCAAATGTTGACAAGATTCGTCAATTGCTTGTCGAAGACACAAAAAATGATACAATTGGGCTGGAGAGTCATCTTGAAGGGAACGAAATTTACTTTTCATATCCTAATTCAATTTTTGTCGGACAAAAGGCATAGTGGCTAATGTACTATGTAAGTCGCATCTAATATCGCAATAAAAAATTCGAATTTCTTTGAGGGAAGGCATTACTAAATAGCTGAAAAGTGATTTTGGTGCATTTTTCAAATTGTTCCAATGAGACTATAAAGATAATCCACATTGTTAAAAATGGCATGGAACTACAAGAATGAAATCGAAGTGATTACACCTACAGTAGGAAGGAGTCACATAATTGTTCTACGTTACTGGACCATGCTACATTATTGTCAACTCAAAATTCTAAATCTATTGTGTATTCTCTATTGTGTACTATAACTTGAACCAAATATCTTTCATGCTTAACTAAAAAGAATTCTGATGTTAAATTAAATAATAATTCAACACCTATGTTTTTCGTAGCAAATTGCATCTAAGGTTTGTCATCTACCTTATTCTCCTCGCATTTCGAGTACGAAGTGAGATGTTGGATCCCATTTTTGCTATGAATATACGGAGCTACAATCCAAAGAACCGACTGGTTTAATCCTTTTTAAGGTACTCTGTATATCTAGGTGGCAGATATGAGACCTTTTCAGGTTTTATTTTCATAATTATTCTAGTTACGTGAGGAGAATGGGCAGGATAACTATCAGTATTAAGGTATTTCCTTGCAAGCTTATCAATATGTTCATCTGCTTCGTTCTTTGTCTGTTCTATCACTTTCCCTTTGATGGTAACCATACTATATGGATTGTCCTTTGCATCAATCATCGATATTGATACCCGGGGATCTCTTGATAGGTTCCTTTGCTTTAACCTTCCCAATGCTGTATTGATAATGATGAGCCCATGCTCTTCATCTATATCTATCCACGTTGGGGTCACCTGAGGCGAACCGTCTTTATTAACCGTGGAGATGAACGCAAAATTTCTGTCTTTAAAGAATTTGAGGATTGGTTCACTTAGTATATCTGGTGATTTGCTGGCAGTCAATGTCGAGCCTAGATATGCTACTTCGCCATATATTTCTTGCAAATGCCAGCTAACGTCAGAAAGCCCAGTTTATCGGGAACTTATTTTGGGCTCAACAATGTACCTTTCATAGAATATTTAGATATAACTAATGACTGAAACAATGTGATGAAATTTATGTTACCGGTTGTATGACAACAATAGTTGTGCTCCTTGTTGCACTCTCACTCGGTCCAATTTTGTCAATAAACCAGCCAGCATCAGCCACGCTTATTCAGAGCAGTGGAATGCGCTGGAGCTTCACATACTCAGAATTTCTTTGACGGATATCATCTGGGAAAAGTAGACTGTCAGGCTGGACATGATTACCGTGGAGGTCATACTTCACAAACTAAGAATTGGAGAGATGGATACAAAGCTGGGTGGTACGGAGATAGATGTCGAATCCATGACGATGATGATGGCTTATGAATGAGAATAATAGCATCAGATTAGTTCAGAGGTTAATGTTCTGCTTTACAATTGCTGCTGTAGGTATCCTATCCGATCCAATGGGTATTTCAGAAGGACTAGAAATTCAAGCACAAGACCCCGAAAATACTATCCGAACAATTTATCTGATGATGGACGAGCTGTTGACCGACTATCCAGTGTTGAATGAGTTGACACAGGAAAATTCGACAGAACAAATCGAACACTTGAATTCATTGAACAGCACTAAATCGATTCAAACCTTGCTTGCGTTGAATGCCTTAGAAATTCTGGTCGGGCTTAGAGATTCTCAAATGCTATCTTGTCAATCAAATCAAACTGCCATAGCAAATTATACAGACCTGCAATAATTTCTCGGACCTGGAGTCGACTCAATTAGACAACCAATTTAATTTTTTTACAAGTAATCGCTGTTCCAGCTGACAGATTTATCTCATTGCTACTCTAAGGCCATTGATAGATCCACAAATACTAACTTGACCTCAATTAGTTGTGGTCAAGGAATAATTCATTTCGATTCCTTTCTTTTTGAAATGAATTCACAGACATTAGGGGATACAATTCAAATATAGGCTCAACATATATCATTATTCTTGGTTTAGGACGACTTATTCATAGTGCTATAAGAAGTTAGTTACGCCCCTCTTCCAAAACGGGATTATGAATTAAGATTCTGAGACTGCTTCTGGGTTCACCGCTAGTCACTCAGTATTGATCGTCAACCCATTCATATTGTCGAATTTCATCTATTTTTTCGAAAGATGAAGAAGAACTTATCCATATCTTTACTAAATATTAGAGCTGCTTTAATTCAGTAATCGATAAAAATAAGGTTGGTTAATTCTTATTTGTCTAATCTCTGGACTATCAGAGTAAGTTTCTTAATTACTTAATGGAATTCAAGAATGGCTTAATAAGTGTCTTCGCATGAGACTTCTATGTTTACCAATAAACGACTAGACTTTGAAGTCATTCTTTAATGTTTCCAGAATTGCTATCAATATGCTGCGTTAACTAAGCATGCCATAAATAATCCGTCATTAAGAATATCGGTAGATAGCATACAAGAGGAAGTAATATTAAGAAATGAAAATATCTAATTTTCTGAGTAGAAAACAGAATTTAAATGATCAGGCTGGGGGATTGTCTATACCTTGTAAAGAATGCGGAATGAAGTTTACGGAACAAGAGAGGTTAAAAAAACATAAAAAAATTGCTCATTCAGGTAGAGGAGAAAGAAAAAAGCCTGCTTCTCCTTAGTAACTATCGTTTTTACCTTTAGTAACAGATGCAACCCTGCTTATCTTAGGCAAGCCAGTCGTGTACCGGTTCTATTGGCAATCCGGATTGCTCAATCTTTTATAGATGCAAAAGATGCCACCTATTTTTTTAAAATATGATATCTTCTGCGCAAAAAAATAAGGGTTGCAATTTAACCTCTCTCCCACGTCCTTCTAAGTTATCTGGAGTTGAACTATCCCTTAGCCCCTTATTACCAAGATCAAGGACCCGACTTTTCTTGAGAGATACCTAGGAAGTCTTCTTTGGGTCTCTATCTTGAAAGTGATTATAACGTTATTACATTCGCGTTATTATGTTATCTCCATTTTCTGGGCAAAATAACAGTCACCTGGTTTGTTGCATATAACGCAAGAAAATACACGGCCTACCATCCACGTTGAAAGGGTGACCAAATACTAATTTAGAAATCCTTATTCGGTCTATCTTGGAGGACTAACTATCACGTGATTTTCTACCGCTGAGTGACTTGTTGTATCCTAATTGCCAGCTCTTTTTATAATATGATATCCAAATTGTGTTCGAACGGGTTCATGGGATAATTCTCCCTTCTTTAATTTGAACGCCGCATCTTCAAACGGTTTTACCATTTGTCCCCTGCCAAAAAGTCCTAAATCGCCGCCACGTTTTCCACTCCCCCTATCGATAGATACTTCCCTAGCTAGCTCTGCAAAACTTTCTCCTTTTTTTATCCTTTCAAGCACCTGAAGTGCTTCACTATGCTTCTTGACGAGTATATGCGAGCATTTGATCTTGTCAGTCATCTCCATTTCTGAATGTATCAAGATACTAATGCATAGAATAGTCCAATGTGTGCACTGTATGGCATGCCTATTTATCCAGCCGTGCGGATTAGTCCTCTGAGCTTCTCTTTGAATTCAGGAGTTATATCCTCTTCTTTCATTCCATGATCCTTCATTGCGTGTTCTCCTCCTTTCTGGAATATTTCTTCTTCTGTTTCGCCAGTAACGATGTAGTCACAATCAAATCCT
>JAATVS010000451.1 GCA_014523695.1 Nitrososphaerales archaeon TH5895 | reverse complement strand
GCTAGAATTATTCGCCAACCATCTATCTGAACAAAACTGTTGATTTCGCCTTGGAAGATTGCAAAAGAAATGGGTCCAGATAGAGCAATACCTGTCCATCCAAAAAAAACTATCAGTGAGGTATATCTACCCCTCTTTGATTTAGGTGATATTTCCCCGATATATGTCGTTACAATTGCGATTTCTGAACCTATTCCAATCCCTGTAATCAATCTAAATATGACCATCTGGGTCATATCTTGTGCTGACGCCGTTAGGATAGAGCCTCCTGCCAAGAGTAAAACTGAAATTACAAGAGCGGGTTTTCTTCCATAGAGATCGGCATATATCGTGATGAGTACTGCACCTATAACATACCCTAAAACTGTTAAAGAAGCTCCGAGGGCGATCTCCGAGTCTTGAACATTCCAGCTCTCCTTCAACATTGGGGAGATGTATGCATAATTTGAAAAATCGTAATAGGTAAAAAAGCTTGCCAAACTTATCGCCAATAGGACGCCAGCACTCATAGGTATTTTTTCTAGGGAATCTATTCTTGTTCCTAATTGAAATAACAGGGATTTAGTGTCGTCTGAATTAGGTGACGGCGGCATATTTCACTCTTATTAAATACATTGATATAAATAGCTTGAAAATTATGTCGTTTCATTTGAGACAACTATGTGTCAAAATTTGATAGCCTGTTTTGATAAATCAAGAATTCCGGATTAATATGACCTGTACTGTTGACAGAGCACGATAACTATTACTTTAACGCTAAGTTGTTGTAGTTTTTTATTCTAGGCAAACTCTGATTGTTCGACCCTCAAAATTGCCGTGAATACTAAATAACTAACTAACGGTCTCTGTGAATATTTTTCTACGATCCTGGTATTTAGAGATGGATGTCAATCTCTAATTAATGTGAATCATTATTATGATAAACTTATAGTTACTAAACCAATATGAAATATTATGCCGTTAGATGCTTGATACGTAAGTAATGACAGACTACTGAGTGTAGAGTAATATGTATTAAATAGACAAAGAGAAACCACATTAGTTTTAGCTAATTGAACCGCCTAATAACTGACCAGGACACCATCCAGGAGTGACGAGGAGGAATGTGAGACTAATTAATATAGACCTGCCAGGAAGATTGTTGATACTATTATTTTAATGGTAGAAATATCTGTAAAGATCTTTGAATCGAGGGATGCAGGCAGACCCCTACTTTCATATCAACAAGAATTATTCACGTATTTTTCACGTATACATGCCTACTTAATTAATTATCTATCTTTTCTGACTATCTTCTCTTTGTCGATCGAACTTGGTGTTATTTACGCATCCTGATAGGAAAGTTTCTTGAACTTGAAATTCTCCGCAATTTTATTCCAAGTTGTAATAAATATATGGCCCCCATATTTGTAAAAACTTTTGAAATAGATGTTAGAAGATGTTTTGCTTCGAATACACAAATCCACTTACGTAAAGATGTATCGGCCTCTTACAAATTCGATAGTATCATCGCTGTTTCCATTTCCATTCTCAAAACTCTTTTATTCTACTGAGAAATCGATTGCTGGTGCTTGTCCCCGTATCTTGTAAGAATATAAACCGGTTAGTCAAGTCTAGAGTGAATATTTTAATTTTTATGCATTTGCTCCCAATATGTCTATTATATGCTTCCCTACCTACAGAAATGATGAAATATATCGAAATAAATATGAAAATTCTCTAATGCGCGATGTTTATATCATGCCATTGAGTACTAATGACTGCATATTCTAGAAATTGGACGACAGTAATACCGGAGCTTCTGATGATCGTAGCGACAGTGTCGTGAAGGGTTTATCTCAAAGTCGGGATAAAGGGTTAAACTTCGAGGGTAAGAAATCAAATAGCGCTGGAGAATCAAATCCCAGTAGTACGTTTACTGAGCGTAACAGCCTTGTAAGTGAAGGGATACTAGTAGGACAAAGAATTGCAAAAATATCCGTTGTCACTCTCGTCAGCATTGGAATTGTAGAAATTCTTACGGGATACTATAGTGGCAGTGTAGTGGCAACAGCAGACGGACTAGATTCTATATCTGATGCAGCCATATCCCTTATTGTTCTATTGGGTCTCCGTATTGCCCATAGACCAGCTGACAAGAAGTTTCATTTTGGATATCATAAGGTAGAAAGCTTCGCTGCATTGATGGCTGCTATCGGAAT
>JAATVS010000450.1 GCA_014523695.1 Nitrososphaerales archaeon TH5895 | reverse complement strand
TGTAGATAACTTATCGGATTATTGATACACTACAAGTTTGCAAAACTGTATAAGGAGTTACTGATAAGCAGAGTTAGTATGCACAGCAAAGATACTCGAAGTTTAAATCTCGATTTAAAGATACTTGAGGCTTATAGTAGGGACGTGGGTAGAGGAGTCGCCCGTCTTGATTACGATTCTATGGATTCTCTCGGAGCTTCCACTGGAGATATTATAGAATTGAAAGGTGGTGAAAAAAGCAGAAGTGCCAGAAGGACTGTAGCTAAGTGCTTACCTTTGTATCCTTCCGATGAGGGCAAGGGGGCGATCAGAATTGATGGTCTAGTTAGGAATAATGCAGGTCTAGCCATAGGTGACATTGTAATCGTAAAAAAGATCAAAGCCACGTTAGCAGAAAGGGTTATTGTTGCACCGCTTGAAGCAGTATCTTCAATTGATGAAAGGTATCTTGCAGACTCCCTTGATAGCGTTTCCATGATAAAAGGAGATAACATTATGGTCCCGTATTTTGGTGGAAGACTTACCTTTCAGGTTATAGGCCTTTCGCCTGCTGCCTGCGACGCAGTCATAATTGGCCAGAAGACACAGTTCACTATAGCAACTTCTGACGTGGCACTGGCAGGGACAACCACGAGAGCTATTGCTTATGAAGATATCGGGGGGTTAAAGGATGAAATACAAAGGGTAAGAGAAATGATAGAACTCCCTTTAAGACATCCTGAGATATTTGAAAAACTTGGTATAGAAGCACCAAAAGGTGTGCTATTGCATGGACCACCAGGAACAGGCAAGACTCTATTGGCTAAGGCAGTAGCCAATGAAAGCAACTCGCATTTTATTAGTATATCAGGACCAGAAATCATGAGTAAATTCTATGGGGAATCTGAAGCGCGTTTACGGGAAATATTTAAAGAGGCGCGAGAAAAAGCCCCCTCCATTATATTCATAGATGAAATAGACTCTATTGCACCAAAAAGAGAAGAAGTCATGGGAGAAGTAGAGCGAAGAGTAGTTTCTCAAATGCTTTCAGTCATGGATGGATTGGAGAGCCGCGGGAAAGTCATAGTTATAGCAGCAAGTAACAGACCAAACGCAATAGATCCTGCATTGCGGAGACCGGGAAGATTTGATAGAGAAATCGAGATCAAAGTTCCAAACAAACGCGGCAGACTAGAAGTACTCCAGGTTCATACAAGAAATATGCCCCTAAATGCTGACATAGACCAAGATAGGATCGCCGCAGTTACCCATGGATTTGTGGGAGCAGATCTTGAGTACTTGTGCAAAGAAGCAGCTATGAAGTGTTTGAGAAGACTTTTACCTGAACTCAATCTGGGGGATGAAAAACTTGCACCGGAGGTGCTAAATAAACTGGTAGTTACTATGGCCGATTTCCAGAATGCAATTAGGGAGATTGCCCCTTCTGCTATGAGGGAAGTCTATCTAGAGTCACCCGACGTGAAATGGGATGATATTGGTGGATTAGACTTAGTTAAGCGAGAGTTACAGGAAGCCGTCGAATGGCCAATGCGTTTTCCGGAAATGTACAAGCAGCTAGGACATAATGTGCCTAAGGGAATACTGTTACACGGCCCTTCAGGTACAGGTAAGACTATGCTTGCAAAAGCGGTAGCAACTGAGTCAGAAGCAAATTTTATCAGCGTTAAGGGCCCAGAGCTCTTGTCAAAGTGGGTAGGAGAGTCTGAAAAAGGACTGAGAGAGATCTTTAGAAAGGCAAGACAGGCTTCACCATGTGTTATATTCTTTGATGAAATTGATTCTATTACCTCTATCAGAGGAGGTGGGATCGAAGGTCTTGGAGGTCTATCTGGTACAGATAAGATGATGTCGCAACTGCTCACAGAGATGGATGGTATACAGGAAATTCATGATATCGTTGTATTGGCTGCCACTAACAGAATAGACATGATTGACACTGCATTATTGAGACCTGGTCGCTTTGACAAGATCGTTTACATACCAAATCCAGACAAGGTCACAAGAGAAAGAATTCTACAAATCCATGTTAAAGGAAAGCCAATCAGTAACGATATTGATATTAATAGAATAGTAGAAGCGACAGAAGGATTCAGTGGAGCTGATGTAGCGTCAGTAGTAAATACCGCCTTATCTTTAGTTTTGCATGATTATATACAGAGGTATCCATCTGCTGAAGAAGCATTCAAACATGCCTCAGAAGCACATGT
>JAATVS010000449.1 GCA_014523695.1 Nitrososphaerales archaeon TH5895 | reverse complement strand
TATCCTCGGCGTTATCTGTTGACCGAGTATCTTATACAAGAGCGATGATGGATCTCTCTTAACGTCAATAGCAGGAGCACAACCAAAAAATGATGCTAACGATATCCCTCTATATGGTGACATCAGTGTCCTGTCCGCGGTCAGTACAACTTTTGGATGTTTCATGAAATGTTATTACGCCGGTCCCTAAGCATATGCATTTCACAGGGATAGATATTAAGTTTTTTAATTTCCCTTGGAATTGTGAAAAAAATTCCAATTGAAACACCTGGCCTACTTCAAATGAGAAATCACAGTAGAATAGATTCCAAGCATTTTCGTACCTAGCTGTTAGACTTCAGGATTGCCGCCGTGAATCCTTCACTTCTATTCTTCCTCCATGATACGTTTTTGATTGATTCAATATAAGAAGGATAATTTGATGGAAGATAATGCTAGTCTTAAGTGAGAATACTAGGCTAACCAAATTCGTCAAGAATTTCTGTCAGTGACAAGTAGACTTCTATTCAATGCTTAGGTTGATGATCGAAAATCATGTCCACTTTTCTAAATGCCTCTTCAGCATGCCACAAAATAGTCGTTAATGCAAGCGTCTTACAATTGAAATTTTGTCTTTGATTCCAATCAGTTTAAATTTATACTTATCTTCATAAAGCTTTGTATAGAATTCGGCATAACTAGCAGCAGCTTGATACGTAGCAAACGTGACCCTCAATTCCGGAATTAACATCCTCTTTCCATCTTGATCTAGTGCTTCTAACACATAACGCTTAGGCAATTTTCTTGCCTGTTTCATAATGAAGTATACTGTAATCAAAAGAAAAGCAACAGCTGATATGAATACCAATACAGCACCAAATTCTTTGCCGAAAGTCATAACATGACTTATGAAATTTTCACTAAGCCACTTGTATGGAAGATCTAAGCTCTTGAGTAATATACCCAGAATTGCTTCATACATGCTACCTCATGACCCTCCTTGATATCTCATAACCCACGCCTACTATAATAGCGTAGCTGTCATAACCACACACACGTTCATAGTCCTGCGTGCATATTTTCGCAAGTTATTATGCCTAAATCGAGCTCGCAGTAGCTGGATTAGGGTATGTCGGTGATCTTGCATGATTAAGTTTCTGCAAACTAAGATCCCCGAATTTGCATATTCTGATTCCATATGCAATAGTCCAAGCAACACCTACGATAGTAAAGGTGCAGCCTTATTTCTTCGCGCCAAGCGTTCGATTCTTGAGCCTTAGCTGACTTCCTCGACACTTTCTACAGCGTTGTGCTGTTATCGGATTTCTTCCGCCACACTTGAAACAAATCTTAAAGAATAATCTTCGTTGTTGGGCAATCTGCTTCTTAGCGGCATCTGTAATCGGCAATCTTATAATCAGACTACACTCCGCATCTATAATTTTTAGTTTTCTAATTTCTTAATGAGTCGAGGTTGATTGAATCTCAGAATCCTATTTTAGCGATTTAAGAGAACCGACTAGTCACTCCTAGGCTGCATAAAAGTGTGATCCACCCGTTCGAGACCTAGAATAGAAGTATACTATTCATTGCACGATATTCCAGCTTATAAAAAAACCCGCTCAAGATGAGCAGACCTACTATAGACCATGAATAAAATTCTCGCCTATTTATGCATATTTGAATACATCGTCTTCTCAGGTTCCGTGTTCGCTTTGGACGTCCTATCAAAATAAGATGAGATATGGACAAAGCTGACTGACCTCCAAACGTACCGCTTCAATGGTTTCACTAGTTAGATAGCATGGAAATAATCTATCGATACGTACATCTTAAGTACTTCTCAAGTTTATTCGTTATATGTGAATTATGCCGCTAGAATTGGATCTCATGGTGTAACCGATAAGCATGCTAAGCTCCTAGAAGAGAAGAGGCTCTGGAATGAAAAGAATAGGCAGCGTGGGGTTTCCTTCCCTTCAGCGTTCAAGCAGGAGTATCTTCTAATTATTAGGCTTGATTTGAAGCCAAACGTGAAAGGCGAACCCAGGTTGGTTAGACAAGGACTTAAAAGGCTATGTGGCCTTTTTGAGAGGATCGACGCGGGAGAAGTGAAAATCGATATGGAAGATGAAAGCGGCGACGTAAGAAGTTCAAAGCTGACCGATTTTACTTTCTCCGCGACAGTAGGATTCGGTATTGGTTTTTTTGAGAAGCTTAAGATCGACCGAAAATATTGTCCTAGAAGGCTGTATGAAATGCCCCTCCACTCGGACTTAGGAGATCCTGAACAGTATCTTTTCACTCAGACTGATATGATCCTTCAGCTGTGTTCGAATAAGGACTTTGTGAACCGCTGGGTTTTCAAGACCGATTCTTATCCGATAACTCCGTCCGAAGAGAGGAGGTATGAGGGGGGAGGACAAAAGCCAAATGCCGAGGAGAAGATTTATGATATTAGTGCTGCTGTCAGCGAATGGGCAATAGTTACAGACATTCACTCAGGATTTCAGCGTCTAGATGGTAGAAATTTGATGGGATTCGTGGATGGCATTTCTCAACCGGAAAGGCTAGGAAATGATGTCATCTGGACAACAGGAAATGATGAAATCGGCGTACTAGTAGACGGCACCTATATGGTCTTTCAGAAAATTGAACATGATCTCGAACGATGGGAGAAGTTAGGTGTTAGGGAACAGGAGAAATGGGTAGGTCGAAGTAAAGGGACCGGTCTTCTGTTGGGAACTCTTTCGAGCGAAGAAGATGAAAAGCTTGCAAATGACTGCAGATCGAATAATCCCATGGTCAGTAAGGCTGCTCGATCTAGATTAAAGAAACTCTTGAAGGAGCAGGAGGATCCATCCAAGCCCTTTTACAATAGTTCTGATCCTAAATATAAGAACATCCAATTAGAATGTCCTGTTTGGTCTCATGTTAGAAAATCTAATCCTCGCGGGGCAGATGGCGAAACGAGGAAAATCTTTAGAAGAGGATATCTATTTATGGAAAACACGATTCACCCTGGGATAAGACCTAGTTCTGGGTTACTTTTCATATGCTTTCAGAGAGATATCCGAAATGCATTTGAGTATATTAAAAAGAATTATCTTAACAACAAGAACTTTCCGGTACCAGGTGTAAGGAAAAATTTTTCCAGAGAAGAATTAGCCTATAGACACATGCATGGCAGATTTAAGGAGGATGAATTAAGAATAATGGTTCCAGTTCTCAGGTCTGGACTTGGCCTAGACACGGCAGCTTATTCGAGGATATTGCGAGAGGCTAAAGATCTGGATTTACAGAATACCGGTAAGGAAGGTTTGGGAGGACCATCCCAGTTGGGAATTTATCCAAGAGGAGACTTTATTGCTACTGTTTCACAGGGAGGTGGATATTACTTCGTCCCTCCAATTCCGAATAGAAAGATATCCGAAATCGGTCAGCAATTTTTTGAATGAGACATTTGGCAGAGCCGGATGGTATATCAACAAAATGCTGCCCTTTTCGGAAGATATCCAGACGCTCTCATCACGGGGGTCTCTGCTAGTGCGTGACACTCCTAATTTTAAGGACCGGTTATCAGCCTTATAGAGGAGTAACATGGAATACGGGGCTGAACATTGATGATAGTCTAAATAGATCTCCTTTATCAAGCCTGTATTCACTCATCCTAGATTTAAATTTAAAACATGCCTAGAAAGTTATTATCCAAACAGGTAAAGTAAGGACTGTCTTCAAAAAATACCGAGGGACAAATTAATCTTTAATTTCTCTCATAAACTAGAGGAGGTTTATTGTAACGGATCAAGGAATTAAATAAAAAGTGGTAAAATTTGGAGACCACTTAGTCGTGATAGGTCCATTTACCTCTCTTCATGCCAATATTTGGTCAAATCCTTTCCCCACGTCCGGACGTAATGCGGCTTTTACTCGGTAGCTAAACGATAGCTTTTGGGAGACCATGACAATATATACCATCGTGAGTAAAGTTGGGCGCTTAAGACGAACATGTTATAAAAATGCCAATTGAAAGAGGGAGAAGAACGGATGACTAGTTCGGCTGAGTTACTACACGCACGAGCAATAATAGATTAAGACTATTGAATACTGGCACGTAGTACTTCTAACTCGATCAAAATGGGAGGTTCTGAAATATATTGGGTGGAAGCCAAGTTTATGTGGATGGTTTCTCGAAGGCTAGTCCCTTGGAAAGCGCAAACGACTAAGCTAAAATATTAGACCCCACTCTGGAATTGATAACCCACACTTGGCAACTTACTCTTACTGTGCTCTCGCTCTACTTCACAAGGCTAGGATCAGTTACGTGCAAGTTGTAAATCAAGTTCAGGAGCAAATTATCAGATTCTCGTCCCGGGATAATTTGAACAATGTGAACTTCAATCTTATGATCGCCCACAGGTAGAGGTTTAAGCATTAACCATGTTCCATCCAGAAGAGATCTAAATGTCCCGGCGGGAACAGAAAACATATTATCTTTCGGAAATGTCATATTATAGAAGTCTGTCGTTACACGATACTGTTCAACATTTTCAACATTCTTGCCATCTATTACAATCTGGTGTTTTGCAAAATCATTTCTCGCCTTAACACACTTCCTTAAATCTTCATCGGTCTTGTGAGTCGCATCATAGTTACACCATTCAGTTATTCCAAAGACTAAGATAGCACGATCTGCGGGTATATCACAATTATAAGTAACAGTATGCGACGGGATATCCGCAATAATCGGATTTGCCAGCATTGCCACAGGATATCCAAGTCCTATAAAGCAATCATAAGTATACTTAGTCGGATCGGGAAATGGGGCAATCTCTTTAGGTATTGACATCCACCAATCCCAAAGTGCTATCCCCCAATTCTTATGCGATATATCGTATGGGCTAGAGCTTGGTGGGTAGATCTGATCTTGCAACGTGGCATTAACGGACTTGGGATACATCATCAAGGAACCCAAAGCAACTAGTATAAGAAGACAAATCGCATTTAATTTTTTTTTCAATCACTTACTCTTGAAAAGCTCTTGTATAAAAAGAATTTTCTTAGGACAAACTTTTGGTAAAGGATAGGTTTAATTGAAAAGATAATGTATTACGAATTGGCAATCGTTACAAATGCGGTCAATTCGGTCTTTTTCCACATACATAATATATTTGCCGTTGTTTGGACTCATAGCTTTCTTTTTGGATTCTTCATTTCTTGCCTTTCGCAATTTCTTTCCTATTTATGAGGATGATGTTAGTCGGCTTTATTTGATAAACTCGATCGGATGTGTAATAGCAGTAATTGGGATTTTGTATATTCTATTTAGAACGACGGAGGACAAGTCGAAGGGCTCTAGAAGAGAATCCATCATGAAATACGTATTTTTCGTATCTCAGTTTATTATCCTTGTTTTTATTATCGTAACTCTCTTACAGTTACAAAGAGACGGAACATACTCTTACGCTAATGTTATTATTCTATTTTCATTGTCATATGGAACGGGTCTGTACTGTATCGCTCAACTGGCGTCAAAATTCCTTGCCTGGTTCCTCATTGGGCGGGAAGCCATTGTACTCTGCTATGCCGTAACGATGTGTATCTTTATTGTATTCTTGGTTACATCCATTCTGTACGCTACGTACGAATTCTCTGCTAGCATTTATCCTAGCATGACATCGGGCAGCATGGGAGTTCAGGTGACCGGAAGCAACCCTTTACCAAATGTTTACGACTCGTATTTCTATTACACCTATCTTTTGACGTTCATCTCAGTGTATGTAATTACTCTATTAGCCTTGCGCAATTATTTCAAAAATATCGGACCAGTACTCTTCTATCTCTTATTTAGTATCCCTTTGATATATTTTTTGTTAAAGCAATTACCCTTTTTTACGGCATATATTGTTAGTTTGATTATGTATTCACCGACATATTACGGCACCCTGTACACTCTGCTATTTAGTGGTACTGGTCCTCTCGGGGGAATCCTTTTTAGTTTGGTACTTCTTGCCCTTTCGAGAAAAATGGATAACATATCTGTAAGAAATTATTTATCAATTTCTGCATTGGGCATGTTATTATTCTTTATAGTAAACCAAAATCCACCATTACAAACGAGTCTTCTCCCCCCGTTTGGGATAATTTCAAAATCGTTTATTGGTTTGTCATGTTATATGATTTTTGTCGGGATCTACTCTAGCGTGGCACTTCTTTCTCGTAGAAATACACTCACAAACGTGATCTTGAAAGAATTGTCAAAAGATAGACTGTTCAGCTCGGCTGTCAGATCAGAGCAAGAAAAGCAAGTGAGAGACATAATCAACAAGAATATAAACCATATTGAACCTCGTCCGGAGAATGAACCAAAGGAATTGTCAAGAGACGAAATTGTTGAATTAGTGAGGATAGTAAAGAAAGAGTTATCAGGACCAAAAGGACCTGAGAATAGTTAATATGATTGATATCTCTATGAGACCAGAATTTCCCATTGGTAGGCTAGTCTTGAGTTCTTGCGCGTGGCAATGAATATAGGAAAATATGATGTGTTTTCTGAATCCAATCCCGGCTTAATCACCGCTTCGATTAGTAATATTCCTTCGATTCTTTTTCTATCTCCTTCGAAATCTCGAGAAAGAGCATGCCCGGATTAAAGCACGTTATGTGCGAAATAATTTAGAAAACAGGTGATATGATGCAATGCCATCACATACCGGCGTGACAGAATTGTACGGTCAATACCCGGAGGGAAATCGTTACGAAACGAGATCAGAAGATGGCGATTTATTTATAACTATGTAACTGTTCTATAGGACTGATATGGCTTTTCTGGTTACGTGCGGGCTGATTGGTAAGGAGCAAAGATTTCGGTGATAGAGAATGACTCGCCTGAAATCATAAGTCCTGACCAGAACTACAATGGAATGTCTTACGGTGACTGGGCGGCGAGGTGGACTAACTGGCTATTCTCCGAGCTACCCGAACGCGATGAAGTGCAGCGAGATGTCGTTTTCCTACGAGGTAACGTAGAGTACCGCCGCGAAGTCAAGAAGGAAAATGGCGATGGTAAGCTTGTCGATCCGTGGAAGTTTTTTTATAACAGGACAGGTGAAGCTAGTATTGTAATCTCCGACGACATACCTGTTTTTGTCCCGGTGTTAACGTCTACGCAGGTATTTGGTGGTGGTTCAGAGTCCGGAACAATGTTCACTGAAGAACAGGTTCGCCGTATCGCAAGGATTGATAACGACCAAAGCGGCGCTGTATGGGCGAATATACAGTCTTCGGGTGACAAGCGCGAAAAGCCATTGCTGAGTGCGAAAGATGGCGAGGAGCAAAAAAAGCTAAGGATGTATAGAATAACTTCCCGCGTATTCAAATTGTCGATCTCAGAAAGGAATCCATACTGGAGTTATGTATTTCAGTATCCAATTAATCCTGGCGAGTTTGACGCTGTAACTGACGGATTCTTTCTACTGATAAAGAGCTTGCCCATAGGGTCCCATAGAATAAGGTTTGGTGGGAAAGGCAGAATAGATTATCGGACCGACTCCATATATGATCTACATGTAACTCCTCAATTCCGTCCTGTGTCAACCGTGACGGATATTTCGAAGGAACCTGACGAATATTCCATTATATCAACAAAAGGTTCGAAAGGCAAGCCCGATAGAAGTAATGATATCGATGAACTTCGGACCTTCAAAAATATCAAGGAACTTCGGACCTACAAAACCCTTTTCCCTTGACATGATAGCTAGAAGGTACGCTGTTGTGTCACAGAATTCTCCCTTGGAAGATGATTATCGTTTCTAATTGCATCTTTATACCTCCTTATATTTGGAAGTTGGTCCTGTTTAAAGTAACGCGTATTATCCTCATCGATATTCATCCTGAATAGCCGAATTTGCGTCTTAAGAGTAGAAAAAAGTATACTGGCTGTGGCGGTGACGGTGACGGTGCTCTTACAAGGGTAAGATCTATCCAGGATACCCTAACTGAAATTATACCAATCTGTAATAGAATTGGTGTAACAAGAATTTCGAATATTACATTCTTGGACAGACTATATATCCCCAACTATTCTGCGATACTTCCTGGAACAGGAGACATAATCTGGGTCTATAGTGGAAAGGGCATCTCACCATCGATCGCTAAAACTGGTGCGTTAATGGAGAGTATTGAACGCTATTCTTCTTTTTCAAGCACCTACCAAGGAAAATTTATTCAGGGGAGATATTCGCAGTTAGTAGAGTCATGCAATAGTGTTTTACATCCCGCTGAAGTGGTAGAACCTGTTAACTTTGAAACTATGCATAAAGATGGTGTGATGGATTTCTTGCCAGGATTTGATTTGTTTACTAATGAGAAGGTATTGGTTCCAGCGGAGATTGCATTATACAGGTATTCTCCAAAACCACCGTCGAGTTGTGCATTTTCACAGTTTCACACGAATGGGCTTGCATCTGGCAACGTACTTGAGGAGGCAATATGTCATGCCCTGTGTGAGGTTATTGAAAGAGATGCGGTAAGCATAGCCGATTTGTGCTCATCTTCTATACCATATAATATTTTGGAAGGCATTATAGTTTCATTGAGAAAGGCAAATAATGACAGATTTCCCTTTGCTGAAGATAAGTATGTAGATGATTCGAGCTTGTTTCCAGATGTTGATATTTCAGAAATTAGAGAAGATTTCGGACCACTAGGAAGCCTAGTAAAAAAATTTGATGTCGCTCGCATTCCTTTATTGATAAAGGATATAACGCAAAAGGATATTGGAATTCCCACATTTGTTGCAAGCAGTATTGAGTGGGTATCTCATGATTATGGATACTTTGCTAAAGGTTTTGGAACTCATCCAGATGCTAGAATTGCATTAATCCGTGCGATCACAGAAACTTCACAAACGCGAGCAGTAAATATTCAGGGGGCTAGAGACGACTTGAAAAAAATACGATACAAAGAAAATGACGAGATTTACAAAAGAAAGTGGCAATTCATGCCCGTACCTTCCTCATCATCAGAAAGAGGGGAAGATAATTGCAAAAATATCTTCAAATTTTCTGAAATCAAAACTCATATGAACGAAGATATCTTAGATGACATTTATCTTATTTTAAATGGACTGAAGAAGGCAGGTTTGAGAAGAGCAATAATCGTTGATTTAACGAACCCTGAGGTTGGGATACCTGTTGTAAGGGCGATAGTTCCAGGGCTTGAAACTTTTGAAGTTACACAATCAATCATGGGGGGAAGAGCAAAAAAATATTTCTGGAGCCGCTACCAATCATGAGCTAAGGACAGAGCACTATCAATAAAAGATCTTACTAAGGAGGGTTAGTGTATGTTATTCGATCTTAAAGGTGGCTGTACCAGTTTGTATAATGTAAAGCAAATGACTTAGAACAAAAATGCTGGTATTGTATAAACACAGAAAGTAAACATTATACTAGCAAAGAGAATAATAAAGCATTCAAAGTTACGAAAACAAAGTAACTAAATTTTGAAATATCAATTAGATTAATGAGGTTGTCTAATTATGGCCCACGATTGTTGTGTCGCCGGGTGTCCGTTTGATAGGAGTCTTATCAAGGAATTCAATTGATACCTCACCGACTATGAGCGCCTTAAAGATAGATAATTTCTTATGCATTATATGATTTTACTAATTCCTAGTTAATAAATGATGACCCATTCCCGCATTGTAAGGTGTTATCCAATAACGTTTTCCTGACTGCGTCCCGGCTCTCACCACGGTCCACTTTCCTAAAAACACGAATCCTAAAAGTTATCCTAATCCCGGATCAATAGCCATCCATAGGTTTGTAAGCAACATTGGCGGATTTATGCAGTTGCTCACTGCATTTATGATGTAATAATTGCATTGGTAATTATTCGAGGTCACTCCTAAATACGAGCGCGGGCGTGATAAGCTTCCACCTCTAAATAATCTAAGAAGATTAATGTTATATGAAGATGTCCAAATTGTGGGTGAGCCCAAAAGATTCAAGGTAGTCATGTTTATGTGTCAATCATATTTATTATTGTGTCTGCAAGGGTTGCAATCATCAAATTATTCGGTTCTAACCTTGAAATAAAGCCTGCTCTTTTTACGACAAATCTGAACTCAGTATCTTACTGTCCCGTGAATACTCATTTCTACAAAGGTTTCATTCAATTTGTAAAACTTGAGGCTCAAAAGTATGACTACAATGCAAACATAATGATATGATGAATCCCGTAGATGATCCCTTCATTTAAAAACCCAACCCGTAAACCAGATTCAAATAGTTATAAGTTACAATTGAATTCTATTATTTTGGTGAATTCCCTTCCGAATGATGCAAATACAGACAATATCAAGTGTGGGTTGATCAACACATTGGAATCTTTGCCAATCTCAGTGTTTCCCATACATTCTAAACCGTTTGGTTATACATACAAAGTTTGGAGCGCTAGATGGTGGCAATGGTTAATGTCAATACCGAAGTCGGTAAATCCTGCATATGATTCGAATGGCGCTAATGCGAATGCAAATCAAAATGATCCCAACGTATTCTTCCTCTGTCAGACCTATGAGGAGGGAGTACCAGCCGTTCCAAATCGGACAGTTATCGTACCGGCAGGCAGATCTATATTTTTGCCGATAATCAATTGGATCTCTATATTGCATAATGATGGAGAAACTGATCAGGAGTTGATCGAGATTGCTACTAAAAGGATGGATGTGGCGAGAAATCTTCAGATTACTGTAAATGGATTAACAGTAGAAGAAGGGCTTAAAGAATATAGGGTACAGTCTGCATTTTTTGAGATGACGCTGCCTGATGATAATATTCTAGCATCCCCTTCTGGTCTGATAAGGGCCGTATCTGATGGTTACTGGCTTTTTTTCAAACCATTAGAGGCTAATACTAGGTTAAGTTCTTATGGTTCGTGCTCTTCTGGCGCCACCAAAATAGGAGTCAAATACAATTTATCAATTGAACACATCGACAGACGCAGTTAATAATAATAGTTAATATTCTGTAACAGATAATAGTAGTTAATATTCTGTCGGTGTTTCATGACAATAAAGACGCCGCGGTACGCGGCCTCTAATCTGTAGTGTCCGATATAATCTATGATAGAGGCTTCCTCGAATCGCAGACATTCAAAAATGGTGAGCCTTGAATGTTCGTTAAGGAGGATGCCACGGGTCGAGTGACCAGTTTCGAGACCAGATTAAGTTTACCACAGGAGAAGTTATCTCTGACATAAAGACCTTCTAGCGATACCGCTGGTTGAATTATTTGAGGTGAGTCATTAAGCATCATCATCCTCCAACCTGGCTAGCTGCATGGACCTTCAAATCCATGTGCGTCTATAAGGCCGACCAATGATGGCACATTTTATCTGCGGTAGCAGAATTGTTGCACATGGGCCGTGATACAAGAAGAAGAAGGTTTACTACTTTAACTTAAAGCATTGTCTGGTTATCCGTATCTCAATTGAGGACCATGCTATTCATAAACAACTCATACACACTTTGAGCAGAGGCTAGAGAAAGCCCAAGATGTCAACAGATGATGAGAAAATGAATCCACAAGGGATGTATTTTCTTTAGCGTGGATCTCAATAAGTAGCTTTCAGTCGGAGAAAGCATGATAGAAGAAACGAACTAGTACGCGAATTACCTGCAAACAAGAATGTACATTGAAAAAGTTAGACTTATTCTGTAGATAGGTTCAGAATCCGGCAAAACTATAGACTGTTAAATGAACAAATCCTCAACAATCCATAAAGGTTTATATCATTCCACTATATTGAGGTCGGCATGATCAAAGTTAGTATATTGGAGATTAAGGTTACACCCGATAATTTGGATATCGTAGGATGATATTATGTGAACAGCGAAAAATGTGGCGTAGCAACATTTCCACCTGAGGTCAAACCATACGGATTGACCTATGCAGAGTGGGCGGCCTGGTGGTGGCAGAGGATGTTCTCGATCTCGACGCAGGATAATCCTGCAGTTGACAACTCAGGAAAGAACTGCAACCAATCGCAGAATGGACCTGTTTGGTTCTTGGCGGGGACCGTAGTGACCTCAAGGATCGTTAGAGCATGTACTATTCCTGTTGGGAAGGCATTATTCTTTCCGATCATAAATTCTGAGAGGTGCACAGCCGAGTTTCACGATGCTACCGATTCACGGTTGCTCAAATTAGTTACTAATGATGTGGATCAGGTTACTGGGTTAGGCCTCAAAGTAGACGGTGTCGAGATACAAGATTTTGCCAGATATCGAGTGCAAACTCCTCCATTTCATCTGATAATTTCTGACAAAAACTTTTTAGAGCATAGACCTGGAATTGCTCGTATGGTATCAGATGGTTTCTGGGTCCTCTTGAAGCCTATGACAACTGGAAAACATACTATCCAATTCACCGGAATAGATCCCAATCTACAACTTGATGTAACCTATGACCTGACAGTCCGTGGTCTTCCCATTATGGACGAAATAATTGCTCTTGCTTTGGAGGAAATGAGAAGGTGTATTCCTAAAGTGTCTTATGAAGTTGGTATCACGGTCGACGAGAAAAGTGAAAGTATTATTCAGGAAGTGCTGAAAGCAGCGATACCTTCTCTTGAAGTGGAACAGATCACTAGAGACAAAACCGGCTTTGTTGAATTATTGTCAAGTAACATGGAAGAGCTGTTACGGTCCGCTGCGCTCCGAGCGAAGAGTAAAAAGCTTCATAAATTCACAGCGTCTGACGTGACAAATGAGCTTCTTGAAATTCATACCTCACAGGTTACACCTTGGCCATTCCGGCAAAGAAACATCCCGTAATACTTAGCCACCGCTAGACCCCATTAAATATAGGTCAACTTGTCATAGATCAGCTAAGGGGGGAATCCTACCTTATATAGGAATCACCTATGAGTATGTTTAATAGGATAAAGCCCGCTTACTCTCGGTCGACACCATATACGCCAACCTTTTCTTAACGCTTATATTTCTAGATAACACGTTCAGGTTGACTACTTAATTAAGTAGCGGCTTTAACTATTTAACATTAGCAAGGTCTAATTTTCATTTCAGTATTGTATGTAGTACTGAATAATTTTTGATATCACCGCATGCCCTTTCCCAGATTCGAGAGTAAATTCTCTTAGGATTGATAATAATATTTAAAAGTAATGGACCTGGAGTGCGTATCATGCCAGATTACGGATATAAAATTAAGAGATTTGGATGGCTAAAGGATTATCCGTCAATAAAGGATTACGGTCCTCAAGATGTAGAGCGGAGATTATTGTCAGAATTGCGGACAACCAACGAAAAAAAGGGTAGTGGCATCAAGTCAGTGCTACAAACTACGGGTAAAACTTCCAGGACAAAGGCACTTCCCGTTAAGGTCGACAATCGAAAATATTGTTCTCCAGTCAAAGATCAAGGTCAGTTGGGGAGTCGCACAGCAAACATGGCTGCAAACATGTATGAGTACATGAGCAAGCGAGGAAAAAGCAGCTATGTGGATCTATAACTGGCTTTTCATAGTAAGTTGGGGCCTAATTATAGCAGGATACGTTCGGATTTTATTTTCTAAAATATAGAGCCTTCCCTGTATAGGTCAGTAATCCCACTCATAGTAATATGTATAATATTTGGTCCTCCAGAATACCTCAAATTTGTGCTCTAATACCTAAAATGAATAACTAACGGCAATTGTCATATATCTCAAAGGTCCGTCATGCGAAAATCCATTTTCAATACTCGAACTATTATTCATCGCCATACAGTCCGGTCAGATATTAATATCTAGAAATGACTATTGCCTCGGCGACCAACACAGGTTACATCCATTCTTTCTTTAGTTAAAACGTCTAATTGGGATTGTACTAGCAAGGATCGGTTCACCGACTACCCCCATACTTTAATTTCAGTCATAAGAAAAATTTATTTTTGAAATAACTTAACATTCTCTACAACCGTGTTTGATTGTCCATATTTGAACTGCAGAAGAGGACTAAGCCCGCCTTCTGGCTACTCCTTTAGCTGACTTAATTTGTAATCCGACGCCCGACCATCCGTTCGCAACAGCTTTTTGTTCAGGACTACCCTTACCAAACAAATTTCCCGCCACGCTATAGGTTAGCTCGGCAGCATCCTTGAAAGTAGAGTTCTCTCTCAGGCGATCTCTAAGAGTAACGTACCAGATCATTCCTGCCTTCTCCCATGGTTTTCCGCCCAGCTCAATTGCAGTCAGATAAAATGCACGATTTGGAATTCCAGAGTTTATATGCACTCCTCCGTTATCACTTGTAGTATTTACATAGTCCTTCATATGTCCTGGCTGAGGATCTTTTCCAATAACAGGATCGTCATATGCACTCCCAGGTTCTTTCATGGAACGAAGAGCTGCTCCCTTTACCTTCCTCTTAAAAAGACCAGCACCGATAAGCCAATCAGCTTTGTCTGCATTCTGTTTCAGTACGGATTGCTTTACTAGAGATCCGAGAACATCAGAAAAGCTTTCATTCAGTGCGCCTGACTGACCATTGTATTCGAGGGCTGCCTCGTACTGAGTTATACCATGCGCAAGCTCGTGTCCTATTACATCAAGGGATATTGTGAATCGGTTGAACATCTCCCCGTCGCCGTCGCCGTAGACCATCTGATTGCCATTCCAAAAAGCGTTGTTATAATTCTCCCCGTAATGCACCGTAGAATCGAGTCTCATTCCTTTATTGTCTATAGATCTCCTATCGAAAATCTTGTTAAAGAACTCGTATGTACTTCCAGAATAGTCGTAAGCTTCATCAACTGAAGCGCCACCCTTTCGAGTAGCCCCCTCCCCTCGCACGAGCTTTCCTGGAAGATTCTCCTCATTTTCCGCATTAAAGATGCTCCTATAAAGCTTATCTGAAGTGGGAAACATTGTATACAGCCCCCCTACAATATTTCTTCTACCTCTGAGCTGTTCCGTTGCGATAAGATTCTGCCACGCTCTACGTTTCTGTTCATCTGAACCATTCTCAACGATACGCTTGTTCACGTACTCCGGCAGTATGAAACAAATGTGATTGTCACGTTTGCAGGGTAATGTTCCTTTTTTATGGAAATGCATGTCCAAATAACGGAACAGGGGATAAGTATATTACTATTTCTGATCCCATGTGTCATAGAAGCAGCTTACTACCAATAAATAGATGTCTTGTCGAATCCCTGATCATTAAAGGTGATATAGGTCCTTTGCTTTCGCTAGGCCGTTCAACCCACTATGCTGTGTATCCTATAGTTGTTTTCTCACTGCCGGAACGCAGATCTAACCAAAGTATTTGAACTTACGGCAAACCTGATGCATAGTATTATGCGGGATCAAAAGAACAACTATGGTGGAAGATAGATATTTTGTAGTTACTTGAGCAGATAAACAGAGAACGGAAAATGGAATAGACATAAATTATCTTGACAGATGAGGGAGCGTGATACGTAGAGATAAATGATAAAAGAAGGAAGATTTGTAAGGCTGTAGTCATCCGTTTCCTTCTAAACCTCGACGTTGGTTCATCTTGGGATAAAGTGGATCTACTCAGTACATTACTTATGAATAGGTCAGTCTTGTGCAACATAGTAATGGCATATTCACCCTGACTTAAGGAATGTACAAGTCAGCGTGTTCATTTTGGTGGAATACAAGATCGAATAACTACAATCTACATAACAAACTGAGCCAATATACGGGAAAGCTTTTAGAAAATTTATTTCTTTAATTTTGATAAAGAGCTGATCAACTGCCTGAGCTCCTTAGTCATGGCAATATCGGTGCACTTAACGGAATGTTTCTTTGCTCCATCTTCAACCGTAATATTATAGGTGTAATAATCAGCTGCGCCTTTCTGGCTTGCCACATTTGATCTCAAAGAAGATAACTTGAAGAAATCAGAGTGCGTCAGAAGTTCCTTCAGTTCAGTGGCTTGTGACTTGCTAAGCTTGTCAGTATCAATAGTTCGAGAAGAGACTGAACCCATTATACCTCCGCTGCGTTCCAAATATATTTTCAACTTTGTTACTACTGCTTCTCCTTCTTCGCCTAACAAAGACTTTTCTTTTTGGGTCAAAGATGGGCCTTTTGAAATACCACACAGTCACCCATCAAAGCGGTTCTAAGGAGTGTCCAGCATATTCAGTACGCTAACCGATATCGTGAAAGCGATACGTTTTTTTCATTTCAAGACTCAGAAAAGCGAAGAACGCAAGTCAAGCCATTACTACATAGGGGTAGCAGCTCACATATCGCCTTGCTCCGGCAATACCCAGTAACAGTCTTATCTCCTAATTACCACAAAATATTGGCGTTGGATTACTATGAAATAGATAGGTTGATCGAGGACTTGGCAAAATTGTACGCATGTTCCTGCGCTAGCAGTTGGTTTAAGATAGAAGGTCAATCGAATCCGACAAGAGATGAATTCAGAAATAAGGTGGTTGAATACATGAACCACTTTGAATATACTTTATCTACATTCTCCAACTCCCCCGAAGGTGAAAAATTCAAAACGCGCGCAAGAGAATTATTAAAGAAGGAGTCGGTGCTTGTTCTCAAAGGAGACAACAAGGAAGTTGAAAAAAGATACAATTATTTTGTGAATTCTAGGTGATTTAGAGCTAGGTGTAAGCATAAAGTTTGTCATCTTTCTTAAAGCTTATGTCGATGTCAAAGGGGATGCTCTCCGTGCCGAGTTCGGCAGCCGTCTAAGATTCTAACTTTTGGTAGTATTAAAACAGACCTTATCGGAAGGGATTTATGATGCACAGAGCGAAATAGGCTAGGGAAAATTAATGAAAGTAACTGTATCAGCTATAAAAGCAGATATCGGATCGATCGGAGGTCATACAAGACCAAGTGATGAACTTTTAAACTCGGTTAAGGAATTTGTAAAGAAAAATTCAAAGAATCTACTAATTGATGTGTACATAGGCTACACAGGTGATGATATTCATCTCATTATGAGTCACACCCGTGGAATAGAAAATGATAAGGTTCACAAACTAGCATGGGACGCATTTACCACTGGTACCAAATTAGCAAAGGAACAGGGATTGTACGGAGCAGGCCAGGATCTCCTGAAAGATGCTTTCTCAGGTAATGTCAAGGGCATGGGACCTGGAGTAGCTGAAATTGAGATGGAGGAGCGGCCAAGTGAGGTATTCAGTGTATATGCCGCAGACAAGACTGAACCGGGAGCATTTAACTTCCCATTATGGCGTGCCTTTGTGGATGCTGGAAGCAACACGGGATTATTGATAAATGAAAAGCTAGCTGCAGGTGTTACCTTTCGAATTATGGACGTCATGTCAGGAAAATTGGCAAGCCTCAAGATGTGGGAGGATAAAGCAGAGCTGGAAGCCGCCCTTATGTACCCAGGACGATTTGTAGTTCACTCAATCGTTTCTTCTGAAAAAGAAGATGGTGAGGTAATAGTATCTGCTTCTACAGATAGGTTGCACAATATAGCGGGCACGTATGTAGGCAAGGATGATCCAATAATGATAGTTCGGACTCAGAAGGATTTCCCTGCTACTGAAGAGGTCGGAAGCGCATTCAATAATCCACACTTTGTTGCAGGAGACACTCGAGGTAGCCATCATATGCCATTAATGCCCGTTAAACTCAATTCGGCGGCTTCTCTTAACTATTCTCTGCCAATAGTATCGTGCCTTGTATTTAGTATGCGAAATGGAAAATTGACTGGTCCTCACGACGGATTTGGTACTGCGGATTGGGAGCTGCAGCGGATCTGGGCAGCTGAGCGCGCAATGATAATGCGTAACCAGGGATTCATTCACCCTGCCACATTGGTTCCAGATGAGCTTGAGTACAACAAGGGCTATGAAGCAAGAATGAAAAAGCTTAATCAAAAATTCAAGGACATCGAGAAGGTAATCGGCAAGAGCAAATAACAGACAAATACGAAATGAGAGGAATATGCCGAATGTTTGGAAGTCTTATTACGATGACTCCTTTCCCTGTGTCCATTAGTGTACGGCAAAAAGAAACTCTCTTCTATAGTATCGACGATCTTACATATCGGTAGCTCGTGAATGACACAATCGAATTGACCAGTTTTCTTTAAGGAGAAAAGATTTGAACTTTAGTTCACCGCTAATTATCAATTTTAAGAACTATCTTGAGATTTCAGGACCAAAGAGCATAGAACTATCGAAGGTATCGGAACAGGTCAGCAATGACACTGGGGTTGATATCATAATTGCCCCTCCCCAACCGTCGCTAAGTCAGGTCTGTGCCACAGTAAAGACTCCCGTAATAAGTCAACATGTCGACTTTTCAAAGCCTGGATCAACAACGGGGTTTCTAGTTCCTGAAATTGTCAAATCATATGGGGCTGTCGGTTCACTGATAAACCAC